>JAGQQS010001173.1 GCA_020426105.1 Planctomycetaceae bacterium | reverse complement strand
CGTCTCTGCTGGCGTCGATCCAAAAATCCGCGGAGGATTTGAGTCCGTGGAATCATGAATTTCAGGTCAGGGATTCCAGTGGCAAAGAACGTTGGCTGTTCGCAAATTCCGTGCCCGAACGCGAATCTGATGGATCGACGCTGTGGCACGGATACCTCGCAGATATCAGTGAACGCAAACATGCCGAACAGGCGCTGCGCCGCAGTCGCAGTGATCTTACGGAAGCACAGAGGCTCGCGCACATCGGCAGTTGGTATCTGGATATTGCAAGCGGAGAGGTCACCTGGTCGGACGAACTGTACCGGATGTACGGTTTCAGTCCTGATTTTCCACCGCCTCCGTACGATCAGCACTCGAAGTTGTTCACACCCGAAGCCTGGATGCGTTTGAGTACAGCGTTGACCAGTTCCAGAGACACGGGCCTTCCCTATGAACTGGAACTGGAAATGGTGCGGCAGGATGGCGGCCGTGGATGGATCTGGGTGCGAGGCGAAGCGGTCCTGAATGTTGCTGGTGCCACGATCGGAATGCGCGGTGTGGCGCAGGATATCACCGAACGAAAACGGGCTGAAGCCGCGCTGTGCGAAAGCGAAACACGGCTGCGAATTGTGACGGGATGCGTACGTGTCGGCCTTGTCGCTGCTGATCGAGAGCACCGTTATACCTTTTCGAATGATGCATACTGCGCCATCCTTGGTCTGGAAAATAGATCTATTGTCGGGCAGCGTATTGCAGATGTACTTCCTGACGTCTATGAAGCACGAGTCCGGCCCAAGCTGGACCACGCGTTTACCGGCGAGCGAGTCGAATACGAATTCCAGCGCCAGACGTCCTGTGGCACGGTCCATTGCGTCGTCAACTATGAGCCAGTAATGGAGGGAGACTCCGTATCCAGCGTGGTCGCGGTGGTGATGGACGTCACGGCGCAACGCAGTATTGAAGAACAGCTTCGCCAATCACAAAAAATGGAGACAATTGGCCAACTGGCAGGCGGCGTCGCTCATGACTTTAATAACCTCCTGACTATCATTAGTGGAAATACCGATTTATTGCTGATGACGTGCGCTGACTCGCCGCAGGTCGTCGGAGTATTGCATGAAATTCAGAGTGCAGGCCGACGCGCTGCCGAGCTGACTCAAAAACTACTGGCGTTCAGTCGCCAGCAGTTTCGATCGCCGGAATCCCTCGATATCAATTCGATCATTGTCGAAACACAGACGTTGTTGCAACGGTCAGTCGGGAAGAGGGTGGCTATTTCTTATTCACTTGGGGAAAAACTTAGCCACGTCTGGATGGATCGCAGCGAGTTAACGCAGGTGTTGTTAAATTTGGCCATCAATGCACGCGATGCTATGGGCAATGAGGGGCAATTGAAGATTGAAACGCAACGCGTGGAATTCTTTCACAGTGATGCGATCGGTAATGTTGAAATCGAACCGGGCGCTTATAATCTGCTGATTGTTTCTGATTCTGGATGTGGAATAACGGAACACGTGCAGGCCAGGATTTTTGAACCGTTCTTTACGACGAAACCTGTGGGCATGGGGACGGGACTGGGGCTCTCCACCGTCCACGGAATCGTAACGGGATCTGGAGGAGCGATTCATGTTACCAGCGTCGTTGGCGCGGGGACCACTTTTCGCATCTATTTGCCGGACATCGCGAAGCCTGAACACCCCTCGAATGCGTTTACGAAATCACAACTCCCGCAGGGCGGATCGGAAACTTTGTTGCTTGTGGATGACGATGACTCTGTCCGCCGACTTTCGCGTATCATTCTTACCGACCATGGGTACGAGGTGATAGAAGCCTCGGATGGCTTCGAGGCGCTGCGGATTTTCAGGGAAGTTCCGCACCGGTTTCAGTTGCTGGTCACTGATGTAAAAATGCCCGAAATGTCTGGTACGTCTCTTGCAAAGGAAATTCGGACATTGCAACCGGGAATTCGCGTCCTGTTCACTTCGGGCTTTATTGATGAGACGGAAACGCGAAACGGTTTGTTTGATCGGCACTTTAGCTTTTTACAGAAGCCATTCACCCCTCGCGAGCTGGCTGAGAAGGTCCGAAGTATTCTGGATGCTGCTCAGTGACGCGTTTTTTGTTTTTTTCTGAAACGTATTCATCTGGATCGTTTCGCTTCGCATTGACCCACGCGGGAATCGGAAATTGAGATCATGCACAAAGAACCTCCGTGTGTCCGGATTATTGATGACGAACCGGCAGTCCGAAAACTTCTGGCGGCCCTGACAGGTTCTATTGGTTTTTCAGCCAGGATGTATGAATCGGCTGAACAGTTTATGGCGACAGATCGTCTTTCGGATCCGGGGTGCGTCCTGGTTGACCTGGGGCTGAAAGGTATTTCCGGAAAAGAACTTGTCCGCTGGATCAGCCAGCAGCCGGTATCCCTGCCCACGATTGTGGTATCAGGGCAAGGGAGCATCCAACTGGCCGTCGAATGTCTCAAGAACGGCGCATCGGACTTTCTGGAGAAGCCGTTTGACTCCGCCAGACTTGTGACCGTCGTGCGCGACGTTGTGGCCGCTGATGCCGACAATCGGGTTGCCAGCGCGCAGAAGGAACACATCCATGCCCGCTATTCAAAACTTTCACTGCGTGAACAGCAGGTCTTGTCATGTCTC
>JAGQQS010001172.1 GCA_020426105.1 Planctomycetaceae bacterium | reverse complement strand
AATAGATCCGCGGAAGCGATTGAACTTGCGGCAAAAGCGATTTCCCCGCTACATCAGATTCGTGCCGGTCTGCCACCGTTTCTGCTCATTCATGGCGATGCCGATTCACTCGTCCCGATCCAGCAATCCGTAAAATTCGTGAAGGCCGTGCAGGACCACGGTGGCTCTGCTGAATTGATCGTTAAGGAAGGAGGTGATCATTCTTGGCCTACTGTGCGCGAAGAAATCGAAAGAATGGCGGATTGGCTGGATACTCAACTGACACCTACCACTGCAGACTAATTCAATCGGGCGTCCGACATCAGCGCCGAAACAATTATCGTTTGTGCACAAACAATACCCAATGTCATCTGCGATGGACCCTCCATGTTCGTGATACCAGCTGCAGCAGTGTTAATAATCCTCGCCGCCAGCAGTCCTGTATTCCAAAACAGTGATGAGCAAATTGAACCGATGATTGTTGATGTCTCAGGCATATCCAACGGCGCTGAATTACAGCAGGCGCTGGATCGGCAGGCCGATCAGGGTGGCCGTGTGCGGCTGAGTCAGGCGACCTCGCTCACATGTACACCGCTTGAATGTGTCATTGGTGATGAAGTTTCGCGACACGCACTGCTGATCCCTGCCGGGATCGATTTGGATCTCAATGGCAGCACCTTGCTGCTTGATCTTCGTGTCAATTCCCATGGTGTGAGATTGTCCAGTCGATCCGGCATTCGCAACGGGACGATCAGGATCGTCGGCAGCGAGAATAAGGGATCGCAGGCGATCTGGCATGCCGGGATTGGAATTGGGGCTGCCTATGATGATGGCGGGACTCCTGCGAAGCCTGGATATTTTTCAAAGGTCTCCGACTGGAGAATCGAGAACATCACTATCGATCAGCCATATCCGGCCGCTGCGATTCAAATTATGTCGGAAGCGTGTCACGGTGTTATTCGTGACGTGCGCATTCTTGATTCCCGCGAGGCATTGCTGGGGATCGGCATGGACTGGGGGTCTGTTGGAAAAATGACTACCGCCGATGCAACAATTCCCCACATGCGGGAACTCTGGGAGCAGAATGAAATCTACACGACGCATCCACACGACATTCTGATCCAGGACATCGACATCGGGCATCTCACGCGAAACATCGATGGTAATGATGCCGGGATTCGCTGCTCCGCATGCTATAATATTCAGGTCCGTAATGTGCATGTTGCGTCAGCCGCTTCGGCCCTTGCGGTATTTGGTGGTGATTGCGGCTTTGAATTCGCCCCGAACGAACTCCGCCCGCTCGCGCACACCGGATACGTCGTCGATCGCCTTGTCATCGACAAGGCATTTCGTTACGGAATCGTGCTGAATGGAATTGCGGACAATGTTTATCGCGCAACTCAGACACACGGCTATCGGACGCTGATCGATCCCACGCAACCGGGATTGAATGGTGTTCGCATCGCCAACAGTCAATTCAATGGAAGCGGGACTGCCGCGTCGCAGGGAATGTTCATCACCGCCGTATCACACGCTGAAGTTAGCGATGTCACCGTAAAAAATTTCGCGATCGGCGTTCGGATTAAGGACTGGGTTGATGGCCTTCGCTTTAAAAATGCGGATCTGTCTCAGAACCTGCAGCCTCAATCAATTTTCAGCAGCACCAGGGAACCGAAAGATTTGACCTTTAAATAAGAGCGAACGCGATACAGTTTTCCCTGCAACATCTGTCTGAGCACAATCGACTCAACCTCCACCTCAATATCGAGATAGAAATGCCAAAGAAGGTGCCCGTGATTTTCCTGGGCTTGTCGGTCCTGTGTCTTCTGTGTTCGCAGCTTGTGTGGTCGGAAACGGCAGCACAGGAGGCCCCGGCGGTCCGGACAACTGCTGCCACCGCAACGACTGTCCCTGGTCCGACTGCTCCGAAGGGCATGGCGGTTCCCGAGTACGATGCGCAGGGAACATTGCTGCGACCTGTGGGCTTTGAGCGCTGGATGGTTGTCGGAACATCGATCGGCCTGAGTTACTCTGATGGAAAAGCGAATAATCCTGACGACCCGGGACAGTTCCACAATGTCTACATGCAACCTGAGGCGTTCGATCACTATGTGCGGACCGGTGAGTTTCCAGAGCAGACAATTTTCGTTGTTACGAACAATCCATCGACCTCAACGAAAGGCAAAGACAGTCTGAATCGCCACGGCTTTTTCGCCGCCCCATCGACGGGACTGGAAGTGGCTGTTCGGGATTCAAAAAGATTCCCCGATGCCTGGGCGTATTTTATGTATCACGACAAAGAACAGAAACCGGCAGGCGAAACACCATCCCCCAAAAATGATGCAACTAAATTGCGTGCTGCCGAGAAAGCGTATCCTAAAGCAGAGTGTTACGACTGCCACGCGGAACACGGTGCTGTGGACAACGTCTTCACGCAGTTCTACTCCGTTTTGTCACACGCCCGCGCGCAGCATGTTGCTGAGAACCCGACAGGCACGCGATAAGGCGAACGGCAGAAAAAGGAAATACCAGCCGGACGAGGGGTCTTCTGTGATTCGGCGCGATTTCAAATCTCAAGCCACCCTTCACCCTGGCCTCTCTCCTCCGCGGGGGAGAGGGGCAAAACAAATTGGGATGTTTATTTCCGCTGCCTGGCTGAGGGGATTTGCTCGGTCCGCTTCACGCACTCTGCTGATCATTTATGTCGGCCCTTCAGGCAACGCTGTG
>JAGQQS010001171.1 GCA_020426105.1 Planctomycetaceae bacterium | reverse complement strand
TGTGAAACATGGGCATATGCTGATGCACGACAATTTCCAGCCATTGCGGTGGAACAGAACGCACCAGATCCATCAACTGATCCCGATTCAGGTCGTATGACGGCGTCAACCACTCCAGGTTCTGCTCCATCAGGAAATGTGCGGTGAGCTCATTGGTGACGTTCAATGCGTAGTCTCCCACGACCGGAATGCCGTGTTCACGGAAAAATTCGATTCCGCTCAGATTACGAACCAGAACGCCATCCGGCCGATGTTTTAACATCGCACGAAACAGCCCCATTTCGTCAGGTTTTTGAATCCGTGGAGTCGCCAGTACGATCGATTGACCTGCATGGCGAACGATCGTCACAGCTTCTCGGTACTCCCGAATATCCTGAAAGTCCGCAATCAACCGTTCGCATCCGATGGCGACGCAGCTGCGCACCTGTTCCAGCGTGCGGCACAGGATCGTCAGCATCGGAGCCATCTCTGGCGATTCCCGTTTCGGCAACCGGTGCCGCAACTGATCCAGAGCATGTTCGCTGCCAAACTCAATTTTGCGCACCGGCAAACTGTCCTCCAGCTGTTCGATTATGCGTCGTCGGAGCTTTCCGAGGACGCTCAGCGGCACCATCGGCGCACCGACAATCGTCGCGGTGAAGTCGATGAGTTCATAGGGAGTGCTGCCCAGTCGCGCCAGCTGCTCACGCAGCACGTCAGCCGTTATGGGGTGTTTTTGAGCTGCTTCCAGAACCTGTTCAGATTCAACCCGACAGGAACAACCGTTGTTTGAAGCCCCTGTGATACGCAGGGGCAGCCCCGGCTCTGCATGAACTTGAAGCGCCAAAGGTATGCGACGCTGTGGGTCAGCCGTCTCATATGTGCGTCGGAGCTGTTGAGTCAGTCGAGGGTCATCCGTCTTCCATACTCTTTGGCCAGGAAACAGGCGATTCAGTTCAACAGGACTGCGATCGAATGTCAGATCGACTGCGCCCGAATCAACCGATTCGCTGACAGCGACGTGGTCCTGAAAGACCTGAAACACGCGACCACCCTGCTCATCATTGCGGGCGCGATCACCTTCAAAGACGACACCATCGCCGGCCTGCACCGCGTACTCCAGCATCACCGTCACACGATCCGCGTGAATCGCTGCGATTCGCCCCAGCAGGACGCCGCGTTTTGCAGAACTGGTCGCCGGCACCAGCATTTTATGATCACAACCACCAAGCCAGCCCGGCGAGAATCCTCGTGAGAACGATTGTTCCATCTGCTGGATCTGCCGCCGTGTGAACTGCACCGGGTGTCCGGCGACAGCGCTGTCGATTGCTTCACGATAGTGCTTCGTGATGTTCGCCACATACTCAGGTGATTTGAGTCGGCCTTCAATTTTAAAGCAGCTCACGCCGGCTTCGATCAACTGCGGAGTCAACGCGTACGCAGCCAGATCCTGCGGACTCAGTAAATATTTCTGATCGCCGAAATCCCGCAGTTCACCATCGCACAGAAGTTCGTACGGTAGCCGACATGCCTGAGCACATTGCCCGCGATTGGCGCTTCGCCCTCCCAGAGACTCGCTGGTCAGACACTGACCGGAATACGCCACACACAATGCTCCATGCACAAATGCCTCCAGTTCGATATTCGTCCTGCTGTGAATCTCCATGATTTCGTCGATCGAAAGTTCACGTGGGAGGACAACGCGCTGAATGCCAAGCTGTGCGGCGACTGCGATGCATTCGGCGCTGGTCAGAGTCATCTGCGTGGATGCGTGTATCGGCAGGTCGTGCGTGATTTCCCGGATCAACCGGGCAACGCCGGGATCCTGAACCAGTACCGCATCGACGCGAGCCAGTGCGAGACGACGAATGATCCTCTGCAGTTGCGGCAGTTCATCCGAAAACGCAAGTGTGTTGAGGGTCACATAACCTTTGACGCCGCGGCGATGCAGGAACAACATGATGTCCGCGATGTTGTTCAGGTCAAAATTTGTGGCGCGAGCCCGCGCATTGAATCCGTCTTCAAGACCCAGATAAACCGCATCCGCACCATTCTCTACCGCCGCACGAATGCAGTCCATATCTCCAGCCGGAGCGAGCAATTCAGGAGCAGAATGCGGGGTATCCATGAGGTTCACAAGTAAAAATCAAGAGCATCGTCACGGCCAAAACCGCAGTATACCAAAAGTCCAGCCGCGAAGCATCGGTGCACAACCGCAGACCAATCTGTCCTGACGACGCATGCCCGGCAGGCATCATGGCAGGCCTGTTTCTCGCACCCGAATCTTACCCGCCGCGAAAAGGCGCGAGCCGATCGGATACGGGTAGTGCCCGCCCAAAAACCGCAAGTTCTGTAACAATTCCCCGCGCGTACCTTGCTGACAGGGAGATGTCTCTGGACACTTTGGTGAGATTCTTCAATTCAGCGACAAATGGAGCCCGTGATGCACCGACCGATGCTTGTCCAGTGGCTTATTGCTCTGATCATCGCGGTTCAATTCGCTCACCCCTGCGGCGGACAAACGCGATTTGAGTTTTCAGGTTTAACAGAACTTCGTACCGACGAAGGCCGATTTTCGTTTGGAACGATCGTGAGTATGGACGTCGTTTCGTGGTCAAGTCCTGCTGCTCAGGACCTTTTGATCGCCCGTCTGTGGGACGGCATATACCTTTACCCGTCGGCAGATTTGCAGACGTTCGGTGACCCAATTCGACTCTGCGATCAGCTTGGGCACGCGGTACTGATTGCAGAACCGGCAGACTGGAACGGAGATGGCCGACAGGAGGCGATCGGGGCCGACCGCAAGGGGAATATTTTTTGCCTGAATCGTGTTGGGGAATATCCGCTTGAGTACTGTGTCGTCA
>JAGQQS010000084.1 GCA_020426105.1 Planctomycetaceae bacterium | reverse complement strand
CGTTCAAATTCGTTGCGGACGACGGTCATCTCCGACGCCAGATCTTCAGCCTTAATGAAGCTGTTGATCATGCGATCTGCTTCCATCGCGATCGCGAATTCAAGATTCTCGTCGCTGGCGGACAGCGTTTCGTAATAATTTGTGCGGTCGAGCCATGTCGTTCCGTTGAACTGCGCTCCCCGTTTTGTGAGTTCTGCCGGGATCGCGGGGTGAGACGGCGTGCCTTTAAACAGCATATGTTCCAGCAGATGCGCCATGCCAGCCTCGCCGTATCCTTCGTGGCGGGACCCGACAAAGATGGTCAGATTGACGGTGACTGTCGGTTTGGACACATCCGGGAACAGGAGCACCTGCAGGCCGTTGGCAAGCTTCAGTTCCGAAATCCCTTCCACCGTGCGGATAAACTGTGTCTCATCATCAGCACGCAGGGTGCCGATCGGAGCGGACAACATCAGAAGTGTGATCACTGCGCAACGGACCATCGCGAATTCCTGTTCTAACTGACTCGTGCTTAGTCAAATGTTTTGCTTACTTGCCTGCTGCGGCAGCGGCTTTCGCGGCTATTTCCTGAGCCTTGCTCAATTCAGGATTCGGTGTGGCATCGCATTCAAAATCACCACGCATCCATTGCACACCCGCTGTGATCGATTCCAGATATCTGGGATCCTGCCAGGTCACTTCGTTGTGGCCAAGGTTGTTGAAGTAGACCTTGCCTTCGCCATAAGACTTAATCCATGCCACAGGGACATGCCGCGGCTCTGACGGTTTGCAGCGTGCCATGTCGAGACTCATCAGCACGCGCACTTTTTCAGGCTGCCAGTTCTTGTACTGATAAATCTCATCCGTAATGGTGAATTCGGGCCCGAAAGGTTTCATCATCGGATTTTCAGGCTCATGCACCTTGATCGTCACCGTGTTTTTGGAACCCCACGGGTGACCATCAAATGTGCCACCCACCATATCCCAGTAAGGCTGATAGTCACCATAAGTATCTGCAGCGGAATGGAATCCGATGAATCCATGGCCCTTTGTCGTCAACCATTCTTTAAAGAAATAATCGCGATCCGCATCTGCAATCGGCAGCGTTCCGGTGGTGTAAAACATCACAATGTCGTAGTGCTGCAGATTGGCTTTCGTAAAGTCTGCGGCAGCATCCTGAGTGCAATCGACGGTGAACTGCCCGGTTTTTTCTCCGAGCTGGATCATGGCGATTTCGGCAGCTGCCAGTTTTTTTCCGTCACCTTCCGGACGACGAACGCTGCCGTGGACAAATCCCTGACTCTGCGTCAGCATCAGAATTCGCGACGGAGCGACCTTCTCCGCAGCGATACTGCCCGATGTCAAAGCAAGACCAGCACCGATAATGAACAATAGTCGCGCCAACAGCATAATATGACTCCCATTAAGAACACGCAGACGGGCCTCGTGAAACAGTCCCGAAACTGCAGCCCCTTTCGGGGCAACGCGATGGAGAATTTTTTGAGACTGAAATTGATGGCCGCATTATTCACACAATGTGCACCTTTTTCCAGGCATCACGTTCTGTGAACGGATCGAATAACGCCGCAATCCCGGCCGCAGCGAGCTCAGGCCCTGTGACGAACCGGCCCGGGCGAGTCCAGCCAGCCAGCGTTTCCAGCGGAATCTCCATTAATTTCGAGAGCAACAGGTCCAAACGCGTTTCCAGTTCCTTGAAGTGTCGCGCCCACTCGGTCGCCTCTTCCAGCCGGACATCTTCATCCGACTGCCATCGCATCGGATGAAACAGCAAGGTTGAGTGCGGTGTCACGAGTCGCTGGTGGCATGAGGCAAACGGCAACAATGCGGCAGATGAACATTCGCCCAGCACAATAGCCGTCACGCGCAGACCACGAAGTCGGATCAGCGTCCCAATGGCAAGCCCGGTATACACGCTTCCGCCACAGGAATCAAAATAGACGACACCTCTGCTTCCTCGCGGCACACTGGTGAAATGTTCCAGCAGGTCAGCCTGACGCTCAGTCAAATCTCCGCAAACCGAGATCTCCCAGGGTTGTCGCGAGTCCATCGATCGACTGTCAGGCTGAAACCACTGTTTCCGCGGCGACGGCATTTTTGCTGCACGTCTTTTTTCGTTGTTCATTCGGTCAGGGTGCCTTGACGGTCTGCAGAAGCCTAAGAAGTCAGAGGGAAGCGCGGACGAAATAGCATGGCGGCGCGGATTGTAGAACACCGCAGAGGTGCGTGGCGAGCGACTGTCAACGATTCGCAACTTCGGTCTTTGAACCTTCCGTGTGAATCCTGCCAATTGCCTGCAAGTTACGCTAAAATTTCGGGTATTGCCGGTTGCCACTCAGCGAACCGCGTGCGATTCGAGCGAAGGTTCTATCACGCGCAGTTCCAGTGGCGACTTCGACTGAGACGCCTGAAACTTCTGGCGAATAAGTTCCATGCGTTCGCGATTAACGCCCAGGTCCGAGTGGCCGACACGGGAGGCAGACCGTAAATGGACACGGGACGAGTCTGCCTCCACATAGAATTCCACATCATCCACAAACCTGAAGACGGCACTGCGAAATTCGACATACAGGTAATTATCCGTCTTCTCGATCACTTGAGTTCGCGGCAATTGCTCAATAATTTCACACAACACGTCAATGACTGCCGCGGAATCACCGTGACAGGTCAATGGGGCAATCCAGTGGTCACGAACTTCTGCCTGAGTCGACACGCAGTTGGGCGAATCCGGACACGGGGCCAGTCGTCCATCCCTGATGCCCAGGTTTGTCGGACGTGACGCACTGAGACTCAAGAGTAACAGGCAGGCACTACTGGCCACCAGGGTCAGCATCACAATCGCAAACGCCGTCAGCAATTTCTTTCTCCGGAAAGAACCCACACACTTTTTCCCGCATTATTATCAGAAACTTCCGCAACCTCAGAAAACTTTGAGAAGTCAGCTGTGCGGAGCACACTTCCCGCCAATCGGCGATGGATTCCTGCCCCGTTTTTTTCAGCCCACGAGTCTGTCCGAATACAGGGAGGGCGAGGCTCCAGCCGAGCCGAGGGAGGTTACAAGTTCCACGCTTCTCGCGGCTCAGCAGGAACTTCGCCCTCCCGAACAGGCACAAAATAAGGTTCTCATTCTCCCAGAACCGGATAGCAAACGGATTGTTAACAGGAACGCTGCGAATAACGAGCAACCGCAGGGGATTCACGTCCCCTGCCGTCTTCAGCCGGAACCGATGCGCTGCCGAATCCTACTCCCGATCCTGCACTTTCAGCCTGAATTCATCACTGTTTCCAACCAGCTCCGGTGAATACATCCCTTCGATGGTTGCCGGCAATGCGGCCATTTTTCCGGGTGTTTCGGCGCGCAGGCGGTAGTTGATGCTGTGCTGGCCGCGGGCCAGTGACGTCAGGAAAAAGCTGACACGATCGTCGCGAAGTCCACGATACGCTCGCAGGCCTTCCCACACGTACCCACTGCGCTGATCATCGGGTTCGAAGCCGCTCGGTTTGTGATCCTCAAGCAGCAGATATTCGTAGTCATTCTTGCTGTCAATGACCATTTCCACTTCGATCAAGTCACCGCTCGACACGGTTTGCAGATCTTCCAGCGGAATTCGTTTGAACTTCGCCACCTGCTGAGAAACCACCTGTCCCCGATCTCCTTCAACGCTCACCTGCTTGTCGTCTCGTTCCAGACGATAGAACCTGCGAACGACTTTGACTTCAAGTCCCGCTGCAGTGATCTGATCTTCTTTTGTGAAATTGGTCAGATACGCACTGAAGTACACCGGGCCCTTGCCGGTCCGCCGGACTTCGATTTTGTGGTTACCCGATGTGACGGCATCACCTTCGATTAACAGGACATTGTCAAACGTGAAGAGGTTGTCCGAATTGATCTGTACGGTCTTTTGCATTTCGCCATCGATGAGCACTTCCACGGTCATGTCAGGCTGGTCCTCACCCGTGGCCTGAATATAGTCAGCCATCGCTTCCACCACCATCGCCGTATCCCGTGTACTGTCCCAGTACGTTCCGTGCTTTCGATTGTTCAGCAGATACTTAACCATGCGTGAGGCGATTTCATCATTCGGACGCACGGCAACCAACAGCTTCAGGTAAACCGCCATGGCTTCGTTGTCACTGCCATACCAGTACCACCAGCTTGCTTCCGGCAGACGCAGCCACGCTGTCTGGTTTTCTTCGTCTTGTTGAAGGAACTGCTCGATGTTTCGAATAACCATGTCCCGGCGTTCGGCATCCTGTTGTTTATGCAGGACGAGTCCGGTGAGTGACATGCCATACACTGACAGATGGCTGCGATCGCGATAGAGATAGTCGGTCATTGCAGGATCGTTGGCATCGTGTTCCGACAACACCATCGCGACAAAGGCGTCCATATTGTCGGCCTGCATCCTGTAATTTTCGGAGCCCTTGTACTGATCATTTTCGCGGCGTTTATCGCCTTCGCGAAGTTTCGCGAGTTCCCCGTTTTGGTAGCCTTTGAGCCATTCTACGCCGCGCTGGAGTACGTCCGGCAGGATCGGCACATCGCTTAATTGCGCCACCGTCAGACCATGGACAACCTGCGCCGTCAGATGGGGCGATGAATGTTCGCCGTAGCCCGAGAACCAGCCCCAGCCCCCGTCAGAGAGTTGCATTTCTGTCAGGGCCTTGACGCCTTCGGTCACTATGCGGTTCATCTCAACATCGTCGAAAACAGGATTGAAGTCTTTTGATTTACCGCGCATCAGTTTTGCGTCTTCGTCGATGTGTTGCTGAATCCAGGCGGCGAGTGTGCTGCTGCCCTGACCAAAACCGGCTGGCAATTCGCGAATGTCACGCTTCTGAATCTCAGGTTGTGGCCCCCAGTGTTTCGGATACACGCCGCGATAGGTTTGTTGAGCATCCAAATTCGTGCGTTGCTTCTGCACGTCAGCCAGATTGACACCCATCTTCTGCAGTGTGCGTTGCGTCAACACGGCAGGCAGAAAGCGATTGAGGGTCTGCTCCGTGCAGCCGTACGGATACTGCAGCAGGTACGGCAGCGTATCTACCATCGCACCGGCCAGCGATGGACTGTAGCGAACTTCTAAACGGGACTGTGCCGGAATCCGTTCGTCGGGCACGCGCACCTCCACCACAGCCTTGTCGCCGTTGGGGCGGATAACGCCGGTGAAGCTTTCTGTTTTCAGCATGCCGTGAACCTGAACCGGCACTTTGATTTCCACAGCATCGGATTCTTCATCCGTCAGCGCCTTCATGCGGATGGTCGTCAATCCCGAAGCAACGACATCGACAGTCCAGTTGACACGTGCTTCCCCATTGGCGGGGATGGTGACAACGCGTTGAAAAGGGGTCAGACCCTCGTCGGCATTCGCCTCTAAAGGGTCAGACCCCTTTTCGGCTTCATCAAGCAGTTTCAGATGGCCGCCTTCGTTTTCGATCACCACTTTGACGGATTTTTCGGTCGCGAGGTAATTGTGGACAACCGCTGACAGCACGATCTGGTCGCGTTCGGTAAAGAACCGCGGCGTTTGCGGGCGGATGATCAGGTCTTTGCTGCTGATGATGTCGGACGTCCCCGAGCCGACTCGAGTGCCATCACCCATCGTCCAGGCTTTGATCTTCCATGTCGTCAGGTTGTCGGGAATCGTGAATTTCACGTCAACAACGCCATTTTCGTCGGCTGTGGAAGAGGCGACCCAGTAAGCGGTGTCCGCGAAGTTCGATCGCAGCGTCGGGGCAACTTCAGGAGCGGCGGCGGCTGTCGCCCCGGATTTCTCCATCGCTGCACTCTCCGGCATGGCCGCGTCATCCATCGCCATCGAAGCGGAGGGGGTGGGCATTCTATTGTTGAAATTCATCGCTCCGCCGAGCATCATTTGGCGACGCATTATGCGTCGATCAACGACGTATCCACCGCGGCCCATCATTGATGGATCGTTTCCATACAGGATCTGCATCTGAATTTCATTGTCCAGATACACGGGGGCTGAACCACGCTGCAGCGTCGAGATAATGCTGGCATGATGCTGACGTCGCACGTCCCAGAAGAAACTGCGAATTTCCGGAATGTTGCTCGCCGCAATGTACTCCAGACTGGCATCGTATACAGAGAGCACCGTGTTCCCCACGAACGGCTT
>JAGQQS010001170.1 GCA_020426105.1 Planctomycetaceae bacterium | reverse complement strand
TGGAAAAATTATCCACCGATTTCGCAATCTGCCGGCTGATTGGCACTGGACCTTACGGTTTCTACTCGCTCATCTGGAAGAACCAGATCGAAGCGAGCTCGCCCGCGATCTGGTGAGTTTCAGCAATCCCTGGATCGTGTACGAAGCTCTTGATCAGGACGGGATCGATTTCGAATCCGATGTGGCCGTGATCTGTCGCTGGCTTGTACATCAAAATTTGTCACGCGAGCGGGACTGGACAGGATCGCTGACCGTGAAATCATCCGAAGACAGCCACACGATCACGTCCGCTGAGGCTTCAAACTCATTCCAGACGCTGCAGGCCCAACGGCCAGAGATCCTCAGTGATTTGCTGCACCCGGCCCTGCGGGACGCCGGACTATTCAGCAGCCTTCGGGATGTTCTGAAGGGAACGAGTCGATCAAAGAATACTGCCGGTTCTGGAATGCCCGGGATCCGGGCGAAATCCCAGGCGTCCGGAAACTGGAAGACGGTCACTGCTGCACGTGAAAAGGCCCTCGAAGAATTTCTGTCCCCAAACCGGTGGGTCTCCGGCATTCCCGGACATTCAAAGATTCAGATGAGCGATTTTCCGGTCACCAATGCCGTGTTTGAAGCCTTCTGTGCCAGTCACCGTCGATTCCGTGATCAATACAGTTCCGAAGATGACCAGCCTGTCTTGTACGTGTCGTGGTATATCGCCCAGGAATTCTGTGCATGGCTTTCTGCGATCCGTAGCAACTACCGATATTTTCTTCCGGACATTGAGGAGTGGGTGGCGGCTTGTCGCTGGAATACGCCACAAGAATGGGATTTTTGGTGGGGACCTGAGGTCGACTGGATTCTCTGCTGGACTACCGTTACCAGACGCTGGGTGTTGATGCAGCAGAGCTTCGCAGGCTTGTGGGACAATGACCTAAACCGCGAACGAACTCGAGGACGGCAGGAGTCTCTGAGCGCATATTTGTCCTCCAATCGCAGACATCCGAGCTGGATCTCTCAAGATCACTGCGGCTTGCTCGACATGTTAGGAAATGCCGGGGAGTGGTGCGAAAATCCATGCCATTCCTCTCCAAGGGAGTTGCCAAGTTCCAATCGTATCATGATGGGCGGCTCATGGAACAGCGGTCCCAATTTTTGTACTCCCCGCCAACCTGAACGTTCCCCACCGGCTGAAAGAGACGGATACACTGGGTTCCGAGTGTGTCGAGAACATGTTGCTGGTGCCCCTTCTTGATGATCGGTTGTGCCAATTCCGAAATCATCTCACTTTGCCCATAGTGTATCAGTCTCAAAGAGTCTGCTCGCGCTTCGATTCGCTAACCCGGTCCGCATTGGGCTAAGGCAGAAACCGTATCCGATTCAGCGCAAGGAAGGAACGGAGTCGCCCCGTCAATACAAAGCTCACAACGTTGGCTCCTCCGTACAGTCGCAAAGCCTGCCAGCCACCGCTTGCAGATTTGCGACATATGGCGCGCTAACTCCCTTCTGAACAACAGCTTAAAGAAATCTTCAAGAATCTTCCCCGTTCACGCACCAGGTTTTGCCCTTCAACGCATTGAAGACTTCAGCGGAAGGATTGCCTTCCGCAGTATGTCCGAACATGATCTTTCTGGAGGTTCCAATGATGTCTACACGCCACAGCCGTTTTCGCAGTGTTTTGGAAACGTTGTCTTTCCCAGCCGATGCTGTGATCGACCCGCCATCGCCAGCAGAGTCCGAAGCGATTCGGCACTTCGTCCGCCAATCGCTGGACGCCCGGTTTGTCGCTCTGACGCCAGAATCAACTTGGAGCGGCGGCAGCCATGCCAATCTGCAGTGGCAGTTTGACGGCATCGAGTCATCGGCTCGCCTCGCATTCCAATTCGAAGACCAGCCGGACGGTTCACTGGACCTGCTGTTGGAAAACTGGCCCGCAGAACTGCAACCGTTAGTACTGCTCAGCGGCGACCTGAAGATCACGCAGTTTCCAGAAGAAGAACTCACGATCTTCACCGGCAAGTCGATCCTGCCGCCCTCAGCGAATTTCGGCCGACTGGCAGCTGCTGATCTGCGACTCTCTGCTGACGACGGTGAAGATTCTGATGACGAGGCCGAAGATTGGCAGCCTCTTGATTGGTATGCCGACGGCACGCTGCAGGTCCAGTTGCGGTTGCCAAAAGTCACCGAAGCGTTCCTCGCCGTAGCCGAGATGAAATGGACGCTGGAATCCGGTCATACGAAAAAAGTTTCAACACAATTCATGCTGACGGACCGATCTGCAGCTGGTGTATGGTCCGGTACAGTGAAGCTGAACAGGCCGGAGATAACCAGCGGCGGCCGTGTGCATCTTAAAGTCCGCCCTCTCAACGAGTCGGATCTGAAATGCCTTGGTGCGGACTGGACCGGCGGCTCGCCGCCTCCGGTCTTGGAGTTCCTGGCGAAACAATCGTTTCGCACGCATCCCGTGCTTGACGTTGAAAGCACTGAATCCGCTGGCGGGAAAAAGCGGGTAAAGGGTGTCAACCGTTCCGCTGTAGAGCGAAACGGATCAAGCTTGCACATGCTGGCCGTCCCTTCGGGAGGAGGTGCCAGTCCGAACAGCACGACTGGCAAAACGTTTTGCAAAGCCGAAGTCGAAAAAGAATTGAAGGCGCTGCGGGCGGATTGGTCTGAATCAAAGTTTACCGACTTGTGGCTGCGTATTTGTCCACGACTCTGCCGACAATTCACCGGGATGGACAAAAGCTCGATTGAAGATTATCTGCAGGAGGCGTACGTAGTTCTCCATGGAATGCAGCTCCAGACCCCAAACGACGACAACCTTGTGGGCTATGTTTTCAGGGTTGTGACGAACAATGGCATAGGCGACCTTCGCAAGATGCAGAGAGGCGCAAACCGAGGCATCGGTGCCACAGGAAACGGCGCGTTCGATCCGACAGCCGACGTGACGGACGATGATGATCACCTGCGTAACGGAAAACTATTTGCTTTGCACGTGTTACACCTGAGTCATCTATCGGATGAAGAGAAGGCTGTGTGGCAGCACTCATACGTGATGGGGAAATCCGTAAAAAAAACGGCAACGGACCTCGAAATTCCTTCCAGGGAACGTGAGCAGATTCGTCGAATTCAGGCCTCGATCGACAAGAAGCTGAACCTCCTGGCGGGGCTGTACCTGCTGCGGGCGCAAGGCCATGATTCATTGCACGCAGGAGTAAAGGCCGATGATGTCAAATCCGACAAGATCGACGAATCGGAGCAATTGATTTCCCAGCTCGAATACGACGTCGTTTTCAGCGAGAAAGTCCAGGAGAAGAAGCCGAAAGACGTGGAACAGGAGCTGAATCTGTGTCGGCAAGAACGTATCGATCTGCTCAATTCGGCGATGCCAAAAGTGCACGCGGCAATCGCTGTTCTGACGTTGTCCAGTGAAAAACTCATCACGCACGAAGAACAGGACGTCGTTGTAGAATGGTTATTCCGTGGCAGGTCGGAAACATCCCTTTGCCGCGAGTTCGAAATCTCGACCGAGGAATTGCAGGAGAAACTGGTGCGACTCGGTCGCAAAATCCACGGCCAGATTCTTATCCTGACCGACACCAGCCGCGGCCCGCTGTACAAGGCCGGAAAGCGATTCGCCCAGCACCGAATTGTCGCTGGCAAATCGTTGCAGGAGACGACTCAGGAATTGCTGGATTGCAAAGCATGTGAATCAGGCAACGTCGAACTGGATCGCGTCCCCCATCATGTGGCAACCGTATGGGAAGCTGTTGAGACGCTGGTGCCGCGTCAGTATTGTCAGCTCAACCTGCCAGAACTCGAGGACGTTGCTGCAGCTGTGAACTGATCGCCTCTGCCCGCCAACCCTCAAGTGAACGGCTCCCGCGGAAAAACACCGTGGGAGCCGTGGTCACAAGGAACCCGGGCCGTAGCTGGGCGACAAGAGCCGGACGAACTCAGAGCTTTCCGTCCGGGTGGTCCTCACACGATTGCGGTGTCTTTATGCTTCTCCATGTATTTCTTTACGATTGGCACGACAGCGTATGGAAGAGTGACATGGTCACTGCGATGTCGTAAAAAGACAGCTTTCCATCCGACGCGAGTCTTAATTTGAAAGACCTCGTATACTCCTTTTCCTTCCCGATGTGCAATGCCTTCTGAATCAAGCCACGAGATGAAATCCTTCAGTTTGTTTTTATGCAGCATGCCTCTGGTTGCCATGATTAGTCCCTTTCGAACCTAAACTGTTTACCTGCTTGTTTTAACCCACTCCTCACCGGCTGTTTTCACTCGCCTTAAGCCGCACCCTTTCCAGATCTCTCATGATTGCGTCAAACCGAATTCATTGAAGAACATCGCCAGTCCTCCCAGCAGAACCAGGATCTGAATCACTACACGCAGCAGACTTTGAAGGAACGGTTGAAACGGAATCAGCATGTCAGCACCCTTTTTGGAAACCAATTGAATCGAAAAGGCCAGCCACCATCTCCTTCGTTGCCAGCCCAACAAGGATTCAACGTCTCAGTCACAATGATTTGGTGAAATTCGTGCCGCAGAATTAAGAAAATGCGATCTTGAAGGCGGTGGTCCCTGGTTGACCATGAGTCCTGCATCGCAGCTCGGCCGCATCCGCAGATGTCGATACGACGCGAAAGTGAGACACGAATTTGACACAAACTGGACAGCAATTGGACACAGATTTGACTACTTCTAAGTAACGAATCAGCTCTCTTTCAGATTCAGAAACAGACTCCGAATCATATTGGGGTCTTTGGCGTCGACTCCAGCAGGAAACAACGACGCCAAGCGGTCTCGAATGGTTGATAATGAGATTCCGGGCAGGTCAAGTTGGGCGAGTCGAACGGCAACGGTCTGAACGTCCGGATGCTCCCCGCGAGAAACGGTTGTCAATGCTGGCCGTCGCCGTGTTTTTGTTTGTTTGCGTTTCATTGTCGCAGTAAGCTGACTTTTCCTTGTCCCTTTCCGGCATAGCAACAAATCCCCATGCTGAGGATTGGCCCACAAGAGAGAGAAATGATTGCCGCTATACGTGCGATGGGAGAAGCCCACACCGAGCTTCTGATTGTGCACTTGCGGGTAAGCTCGTTGATTCTCAATCGTATCAAGCATGGAGATCGTCGAGCCATGAAACATGTAAACTCGCCGGCGCTTTCAAAGCCAACCCGTATCGGCCTTGGCCTCCTCGCCGTTGATGGTGTCTCGACCACATCCATCTTAAACAAGTGAGACTTCTTG
>JAGQQS010001169.1 GCA_020426105.1 Planctomycetaceae bacterium | reverse complement strand
CGACGGGAGGAGACCGTGCCCTTTCGAACTCCTTCCCGATCCGGTCGTCACATCGCTTCATACGATGCAGCAAGACGGTCTCGCGCTTCTTCGGGATTCATATTAAACAATGTGCGACCGGACGTCGTCCACATTTTATTCTGCCATTGAAAGACGGCACAGGCATCTCGAATATTGGAGACTGCAGCGATGCCTTCCATATCACCGCCGGGAATCGCTTCAAAACGCAGGTTCACAGAGACCAGCAGATTTGGCTGATCCGTTGTCCGGTCGCGAAGCAGAATGCGCGCGTCCAGCCATTCGCAACTCAGCCAGCGTAAACCACGCGGAAGTCCGGACGCCGATGCCCGCTCAAAGAACTGCACTTCGAGTGACGCACGCTGTGCATCAAAGGCTCTCAGCAGTGAATCCCGTCGGGATGCCATCCACATAAACGGCTGTGTCAGTGTTCGAAGCATGCGGAGTATCACAGGGAGCTGGCTTTCTTTGTCGTTATTGGCTGCGCGGCAAAGTTCACCTCTTCTGCCACATCGGAATCTGAGCCGCAGATTGTAACAACAGTTCTGTTTATCGTGGATCTTCGGTTTGAATCGGAGACGACGGAAGTCCGAAGATCCTGAGAACGACGAATCTTTTGAAGGAGTCAATAGAATGAAACGTAGTGCCATCCGTACCTGCATCAGCGCCATACTTTCCGCGGTGATGTTGATCGGTTCGCCGATTCTGGCATCCGAAACTGTCGAAATTCGATCGTCTGATTACCTGCTGGGTCAGGAAGGGCTGCTCAGAGGCAACCTCGTTGACCGGGACGGGAAACCGGTTTCTGATCTGCCGGTCTTCGTCCTGCACGAAAATCGCGTCATTGCCGTGGCCGTCAGCGACGAGCGGGGTGATTTCGCCGTGCAAGGCCTGAAAAATGGCCAGCACGCGGTCAAACTGGGGCATTCGCAGCAGTCCGTGCGGTTCTGGAATAATGCGACGGCACCTCCGGCCGCTCAGGCAAAGATGGCAGTTGTCGTTGATGAAAAAATTGTCCGCAGTCAGAGCAATGAGTATTGCGAAGATGGAAGCTACCGCGGGCAGGGCGGGCTGGGGATGGGAACCACGATGACAATTCTGGTCGTCGGTGGTGCGGTTGCCACTGTACTGGCGCTCACACTGAATGACAAAGACTCTCCCGCGGTTGTCGCCAGTCCTTAATTTGCGAATTGCGATAAATTCTGAAAGCAGCCGAACGCCGATGGGCATCCATCGGCGTTTTTTGCTGCGCTGCCACTGGAAACCGGAAAACCGTTACAACCAGACT
>JAGQQS010001168.1:1281-5150 GCA_020426105.1 Planctomycetaceae bacterium | reverse complement strand
TAGTGCGGGTAGTGGAAAAACAATGACTTGCGGTCAAGTGTGCCTGCAGGATCTGCCAACAGCGGTTTCAGGTTAAGACCATCGATGGTGACATCCTCGGTCGGTGTCAATCCCGCAGCGCTGAGCAACGTGGGGAACAGGTCCATAATGACAGTCGGTTCGTCGCATATGGAATTCTGCTGCGTAACTCCCGGCCAGCGTACAATCAACGGGACGCGGATACCACCTTCGTAGCATGAGCCTTTTCCGCTCCGCAATGGGCTGTTATTGGTGACAGGCACAGTCTGACCGGCTTTCTGGTCGATGCCGATATAACCTCCGTTGTCGCTGGCGAAAATCACGATGGTGTTTTGCTCCAGCCCTCGCTCTTTCAGGCGTTTCAGCACACGCCCCACACTTTCATCAAAGCTTTTCAGCATGGCCGCAAAGACGGCATTCTGGTGATGCAGATCGGGACGCAATTTCGACTCAAAGTACTTTACATCGTCCGCTTTGGCTTCAATTGGAGTGTGAGGAGCGTGATGTGATAAATAGAGAAAAAACGGCTTTTCTCCGGCATGATCAATGACCTTCAGAGCTTCGTCTGTCAGACGATCCGTCAAATATTCTCCCGGTTTTCCGAACTCCATATGGGGGACATAGCGATACTCAGGCCCGAATCGTCCGGTACCCCGATAAGGCCACCAATACGTTTGCGGCGCACCCCAGTGAGTTCCACCGATGTTCACATCAAAACCATGTGCCTCAGGATAATGATCTGCATCGCCCAGATGCCATTTGCCAACAAGTGCTGTCAGATATCCGTTCTCCTGCAGATATTTCGCGATCGTCTTTTCGCTGTGCGGTAAACTGTGCAACGAATTGCCCTGGAGCAGTGGCCGATCCGTCGGCCCTTTCAATGAGCCTTCGGACCAGATCGTCATGTGCACGCGAGCAGCATGGCGGCCCGTCATGAGGGCGGCACGCGTTGGAGAACAAACCGGCATGGCATAGGCGGTCGTGAACCGAACTCCTTCCGCCGCAAACTGATCCAGATGAGGTGTTTCATGCAAATCAGCACCATAACAGCCGAGATCTGCCCAACCCATGTCATCCGCAAGGATGAGCACGATGTTCGGGCGCTCTGCGGAAACAGCGGTCGAGCATAGCTGCAATACGATGCACAGGAAAATTCGGTTGAGTCGCATATTTGTTCCACGGCAGCGCAGTCAATGTGACTGCGTTCACTGCCGCCCCTCTGGATATCCAGGCGAACGCGCTGTCGCCCCGGGTCAATACGAAATGCCGATTTCACGACCTTCAGTCTGCCCGAAGCCTGATCATGCCTCGATGACAGAAAATCAGCATCACGAAACCATGGCTGTACACGTGGATTGTGGCTGCTTCAATGACGTTTGTCGAGTTGTCTCCGCTGTTCCATGCCGAACATTTGCCGTCGCGAATTTCGGCAGTAGTTCGTCAGGGAAGCCAATTCCGGGATGGCGAAGCTTTTGCTGAGCCGTGAGTTTCCGTGTTGCAAAGGCTCGGCTGGAGCCTCTCGCTGGCATGTCGACAAGTTTCGCAAACGAACCAGTTGCTCTCGGAAGCAGAATGCGTGAATCTGAAGTCAGGCAACCATGAATGTTGGGTTAAGGGTACTATTGCGCCGCGCGAAAAGAGAATCTTTCCACTGGCCTGGATAGGCCTGCCCCGGAAGTAAACTCAAGGCGATCGAATGCAGGTTCCACGCGCTCTGAGGGATTTGGTTTGAATCGGGGACAGAAACGCTAGAGTACGACAGGCGGATTGCGACAACGCTGGTAGCGGAGATGATTCATGCCAATTACAGTGCAATGCCAGGCTTGTGGCGCCGGGTTTGCGGTAAAAGATGAACTCGCGGGAAAGCGAATTCGGTGCGTGAAATGCAAAGAGGCGATCCAACTGCCCAGTGGTTATGCGGGAGCGCCCGCGGTGATTTCATCAACGGAGAAGTCGGCGAAAGCAAATCCGGCACAACTCGCTGAAACGTCGTCATCGCAACCAGCCACTGTGCCGGCACCGACCGTCCGCCGAGCACGCAGGTTGACAGTGGGCGGGACGCAGCAAGAGGCAAACCAGGAGGCGGCGGTGCCAACAATCCGGGCTCGAGCGACTCGCAGTCCGCGTGACGTACAGGCCGACTCCATCCGGCACACGGCTGCCACACTGTCGGCACCACCAGAAGATTTTCAAACACTTCGCAGGAAAGTCTTTGCCTCATTTACAAGTCCCGCGATCGTGCCTGTTCCTGTCGCCGCCTCTTATCGCCTTGGGATCGCCCTGACGTCGTTGTTTATGATTATGCTGCCGTTAATCTATTTAGCGATGATCTTTGGGGTTGGCTGGCTGGCATGGTACCACGCAGTGAACCATATCAGCATCGTGACTGCAGTCCCTAAGTCCGTATCGGGGCGAAATTCCGGGCGCGCTGCGATTCTTGCTTTGCTGTTGTATCTAACGCCAATCATTGCCGGAGTGGTCCTGATTCTGTTTATGTTAAAGCCGCTGTTTTCAAAGCCCACAACCGATTCCGGGAGACGAACTCTGAAACCCGCAGAGGAACCACTGTTATTCGAATTCGTCGATCGCATCTGTGCGGCCGTTGGCGCTCCGCGGCCACGCAGAATTGACATCGACTGCAATATCAATGCCAGTGCAGGTTTTGGTCGAGGGTTGTTAAGCATGCTGGGAAACGATCTCGTACTGACGATCGGCATGCCGTTGGTCGCGGGACTAACCATGCGCCAGTTCGCTGGCGTGTTGGCGCACGAATTTGGCCATTTTTCGCAGGGTGCGGGAATGCGCCTGTCATATCTGATTCGCTCTGTCAGTCTCTGGTTCATGCGTGTCGTCTACGAACGCGACTCATGGGATGATCGGCTGGAGGAATGGTCGAAAAACATGGATCTTCGGATCGGGTGGGTTCTGCATCTCACGCGTCTATGCGTCTGGCTGTCTCGAAAAGTATTGTGGGTGCTGATGATGACCGGACACCTCGTCAGCGGCTACTTGCTGCGCCAAATGGAATTTGACGCGGATCGGCATGAGGCACGCCTTGCGGGCAGTCGGACTTTTGCCTCCACAGCACGGCAACTGGCAGTCCTGAATGTTGCTCACCGCGGAGCGATCAGCGATCTCTCTAATTTCTACGTGGAAGGCCGACTCGGTGACAATCTCCCGAAACTAATTCTGCTCAACGCAGACCAGCTGCCGGAAAAAATTCACGCAAAAATCGAGCAGATGATCCTTGAGTCGAAAACCGGTCTGCTTGACACGCATCCGGCCGATGCGGAGCGATTGGTTAGTGCCGCAAAGGAAGACACAGATGGTATTTTTCATCTGCGACTCCCGGCGGCGCATCTGTTTCGACGATTCGATTTCTTGTCACGTGCCGTTACGTGGGACTTCTACAAAGAACTATTCGGAAAGGATTTGAAGAAGTCAGATATCCATCCGGTCGATGATCTCATGGATCGCCTGAAGATCCAGCAGTCCGCGTGGAAAGCGCTCCGCCGATTCTTCCAGGATCATGTGTCGTGGTATCGACCGCTACCTGCGGCACACGAAGCGTGGAAGACCGCATCGGACATTCCCGCAACACTTCAGCATCTGAAGCACTATCGGACGAAGATGCTTCAATTCGCGGACAGCTACGGAAAGGCGTGGAAGAACTATGATGATGCGGATACACGACTGATTGAAATCGGACTGGCGGAAGCTCTGCTGCAGGCGGGGATTCGAGTTCGTGCAAAAGATTTTTCCGTCCCGCTGACCTCGACCACACAGGTCAACGAACAGCGACGATCCGCGGAACTGACCCAGGCCCGAGCGGAGAAAAGGCTGATACCGTT
>JAGQQS010001168.1:0-1191 GCA_020426105.1 Planctomycetaceae bacterium | reverse complement strand
TTTCTGGTCGCCGAGCTGGATCAGCTGCTGGAATTATTTCAGTTGGTCAATGAGCGACTCGGACAACTCCTGACGATTCGGGACGCTCAGATTATGCTTGGTAAACTCTTGACGCATCTTTCCGGGCACAATGACAATCAGCAGCTGGTCACGCATATCCGGCAGGACATGCGGGAACTTTACGAGCAGATAGAGCATTTGCGAAGCTGCTTTGAAGGATTAGCCTATCCGTTTGATCATGCCAGAGCAGATATTTCAGTGGCCGATTTTCTGCTGAAAGTACTGCCGGACGCAGAAAACCCTGTGGCCTTGTACGAAGCCGCCGACGAAATCGGCCACGCGCTCCCACCCCTGCAGGCTCGAATAATTGGACGTTTGTGCCAGATCGTGGAATGTGTAGAAACACATTACGGCCTGCCAATGCTTGAAGATCCACCAGAACCAGACGTCGATTTGAAAGACGAGGATGACGACAATGATTAGCTTGTCTGCAGTTTTCCCAGGTTCAATTTGTCTGCTGCGATTTCTGAAGTTGTCACTGCAGCTGCCGGTCGTTGCGAGAACTGGCCGCCATCGAGATCAACTGGTGATGTTTGTGGTTCAGTGCATTCGCCTCGTGCGATTTCGAGGATGCATACTGACCATGCTTGCAGCAGGCATGACGGCTGCAGGTGACGAGCCTGCGTCGCCTGCTCCGCAAAAGCGACTTGAACCAATGCTGAAGATTCAATGGTCGCCGGGGACCGATCTGCCACAGGGATTTCAGGACAGCGATGGTGGGGTGATCGGAAGAAATCTGGTCACCGCCTGTGGCTTCTGCAGTGGTGGTTTGGAAGAAGACAATCGACAGAAACCTGGCAGGTACCCGCGCGGTTTTCTGAAAAAGGCATGGGGGATTGATCTGGACAACGTCGGGGCGGAATGGAATCCGCTGCCGGACTTTCCAGGGGCGGCGCGGCAGGGACTTTTCAGCGCCAAAGTCGGCGATGCACTCTACCTGTGGGGAGGATTCAGTTACGATGAACCCTTCTGCTATCACGATGGCTGGAAACTGAGCAGAAATGAGAAGGGTGCGTGGTCATGGACGGCCCTGCCAACCTTGCCGTGGCTGCTAAACTCCGCCGCTGCATGTACTATAGGGACGAAAGTTTATGTGATCGGCGGCGCCGACTACGATGGAGTGACGGGATT
>JAGQQS010001167.1:4110-5210 GCA_020426105.1 Planctomycetaceae bacterium | reverse complement strand
CCGCTGTTTAAGCAGGTTTGCAATTTTGGTTATCGATGCCTTATGTACACGCGGCGAGTGAAGCGGCGCCCTGCTTCGCGGAAACCGACGACTCGAGCAGCCGTTTCAACAACATTTTCGTCGGGTACCCCGATCCGACGTTAATCGTTCAATTTGTCGAGTAAGAACAAATTCGGTTCTGCTATTCAGGAACAACTGTGATGTTTTGGAGCCTGCTGAATGCACCCACTTGAGCCACTCACGGCCTCAGAAGTTCAGGAAGTTGTGGCGATCCTGAAGCGCGATGGTAAAGTGAATCCGACCACTCGCTTTGTTTCAGTTAGTCTCAAGGAACCAGACAAGACTCTGGTCCATGGGAGTTCCGCGATTCAGCGCCTCGATCGCGAGGCGAGCGCTGTCCTGTTCGACAATGCAGTGAACAGTTGCTACGAGGCATCGGTTTCTGTGACGGATCGGAAAGTTACGTCGTGGAGACATGTGCCGGGCGTCCAGCCGACGATGACCATTGACGAACAGACGGAATGTGAACAGGCGGTGCTGGAATCAGCTGAATTCAAAGCCGCTTTGTTGCGGCATTGCGGGACCGATGATACCAGTTTAGTAATGGTAGATATCTGGAGTGCCGGAAACTACGGAAGTACCGAGGACAGTTCACTCCGCCTGGCCCGGCCACTTTGTTTCCTCAGAACCGACCCAACAGATAATGGATACGCAAGGCCGATTGAGGGAATAAGACCCGTTGTCGATCTGAACCTGATGAAGGTAATTCGCATCGAGGAGCATGGTGTCTGGGCGTTGCCGCCGGAATCCGGAAATTATGCAGCGAATCGTGTCCCGAATCAGCGTTCTGACATCAAACCTCTCGAAATCGCACAGCCGGAGGGGCCGAGCTTCGAGGTGGACGGATACCAGGTCTCCTGGCAAAAATGGAAACTTGTTATCGGCTTCAATGCACGCGAGGGATTGACTCTGCACAATCTGCGCTACAACGACGAGGGGCGGGAACGCTCCATTTTGTATCGCGCATCACTGACTGAAATGGTTGTACCATACGGTGACCCGGGGCCGACTCAACGACGCAAAAATGCATTCGATGTCGG
>JAGQQS010001167.1:0-4058 GCA_020426105.1 Planctomycetaceae bacterium | reverse complement strand
CTGGGACTGATCCGATACTTTGATGCGCATTTATGCACGAGCCGCGGAGAACCACTGACGATTAAAAATGCCATCTGCATGCATGAAGAAGATTTCGGTATCCTGTGGAAACACACCGACCGACGGCTGAACACTCCGGAGGTGCGTCGGTCCCGGCGACTGGTGATTTCGTCTGTTTCCACAGTGGAAAACTATGAGTACGGATTTTTCTGGTACATTTACCAGGACGGCAACATTCAGTTTGAAATCAAGCTGACGGGTATTCTGTCATTGGGGACTCTTGCGCCTCAACAAAAATCCCCATACGGATATCTCGTGGCACCGCAGTTGTACGCACCGAATCACCAACACTTCTTCAATGTGCGACTCGACTTCGATCTGGACGGCACTGCCAACACCGTGCAACGCATCGACGTCGCGCCGGAGCCGATTGATGACAGCAATCCCTTCGAAAATGCGTTCGCTGCAAAAGCGACGACGCTGACGTCAGAGAAGCAAGCCTGCGGCAATCTGAATCTGGAGACAGCAAGAACCTGGAAGATTGTAAACCCATCCGTTCTGAACGCGGTCGGAGAACCTGTCGGGTATAAATTCATGCCAGGTGACAACTGTTTTCCGATGGCATCAAAAGACGCGTGGTGGAGAAAGCGGGCGGGTTTTGTCAACCATCATGTCTGGGTAACACCACTGCACACCGACGAAAACTACGCAGCCGGAGACTATCCAAATCAAAGTTCCGGCGGGGATGGTTTGGTCCGCTGGACAGAACAGGATCGCCCGGTCGAAAACACCGACATTGTCTTCTGGTACACCTTTGGCCATACGCACATACCCCGGCCAGAAGACTATCCAGTCATGCCGACCGCATACATCGGGTTTTTGCTGAAACCAAATGGATTTTTTAAGCAGAATCCGGCAAACGATGTGCCTCCTTCTGCAAAGAAAGTAAAGCAGGACTGTTGCCACTAGTGCTCTGTCAACAATGAAATGAATAAGACAATTTGGGGGTAGTGGACGAGGCGACGAGTCCCGGTCAGCCTGGCAACTGCAGGGACTCGTCGCTTCGTCCATTACGGTGCAATGAACAGGATTGATGTCATGGCACAGCCTGTCAGTGGAGCGACCAGCGCGAAATTGAATTTACGTCATTTCCTGTGTCCTGTGATCTGCATGTTGCATTGCGCGGCCATCCCATCGCTGCTGTGGTTGTTCCCATTACTGTCCGAGACACACTTTTTGCGTCAGCCAATTTTCCGGCAATGTGTCACAGTCGTATGCATCGGGGGCATCATTCAGTCGCTCGCGCCTCAATACAGAAGACACGGGTTCCACGGCACTTGCTTGATGGACGCGATTGGCCTGACGATTTTATTCACCTCGACGTTCATCCTGCCGGATTTGTGCTGCGAATCATCCGCCATTGTTGTTTCCGAAGGACAAACAATACCTGCCGGAAGCGTCGCGGGGGCCGTCGGTTTGGGTGCGGAGTACTGCAGCTACTTTGGTAATCATCACGCCGCACGGCACGCACCGCTTGCAGGAATTTATCTGGCCACCCCCCTGATTACCTTTGAACAATTGAAGCTCACGCTGAGTACCCGCGGGATGCAGTTCCTTGAATCCATTTATCCATGGCTGTCACCGTTTAGCGCCGCGTTAATAATCGTTTCGCAGCGACTAAGAACCGCTCATAAAACCT
The DNA here is from genome assembly GCA_020426105.1 of Planctomycetaceae bacterium. Classification (GTDB taxonomy): domain Bacteria; phylum Planctomycetota; class Planctomycetia; order Planctomycetales; family Planctomycetaceae; genus SXXK01. The sequence goes on along the minus strand of JAGQQS010001167.1, from coordinate 2,359 downwards.
GCGTGAGCCACGGAGGTCTTGTTAGGGGGTCTAAATCGTAAACGACGGCAACTCGCAGCTCCGCATTCACCTGCAGCATGATCAGGGGCGAAGCCGTTCGACAATCGCGGGCAGTCGTTGTGCCAGTTCTGCCACATCCGTCTGATGACTCCACGAAATACGCACGGCTCCATCCAGTTCCGGTTGTGGTACGCCCATTGCTGACAGTACATGACTGGCCGTGGCGCACACCGTGGTGCATGCTGAACCGGTTGACAGTGCAATCACGCCGGTCAATCTTTCAATCGCGTCGTCTGCATCCACTCCGGGGAATGACACGCAAACAACGTGTGGCAGAGTCAAGTCGCCGGCTCCATGAAACACGGGATGCAGAGGTGCCAGACCGGCAAGTAGTTGCCCGCGAATCGCAAGGCACGCGGTACGACGGGATTCAACCTCTGCCGCAGACAATTGCGCAGCCATTCCAAAGCCGGAGATCAGCGCCACCGGAAGGGTACCGGGGCGCAGGCCGAGTTCCTGTCCGCCGCCGTACAGCAGGGGTGTTAGGGGGATTGCCCGATCCCGACGTCGGCGAACCATCAAGGCTCCGACGCCAACAGGGCCAAAGATCTTGTGGCTGCTGATACTCATCAGATCAATTCGCGAATGCCGCAACGGAGCTAAATCTTTGCCAAATCCCTGGGCGGCATCGACATGCAGAAAAACATCCGGAGCAACAAGGCGTTCTGCAACCTGAACAACCGGCTGGATAACTCCGGTCTCATTGTTCACATGCATTAGAGACACCAACAGCGTGTCGGACCGAACAGCGTCCAACACCGCGTCTGCTGCAACTCGACCGTTCTGTTCCGGAGGGACCAGCGTTACCTCAAACCCGCGGCGACGTAGTTCTGCGAGCGGTTCCAGCACCGCTTTGTGTTCTATTCGCGTGCTGACGATATGTTTCCTGCCGGAGGTGATGCCGTGTTCGACGAGGCCGAAGATCGCCAAGTTGTTACTTTCAGTCGCGCCGCTGGTAAAGATTATTTCGTTCCGTTTCGCCGCGATCACTTTCGCTATCTGATCACGCGCCTGATGCACGATGTCCCGGGCGCGCAGTCCAAATTCGTGAGGACTTCCTGCGTTGCCGATCTCCTCCATAAAACAGCGATGCACCTCCGCGAGCACACGTGGATCGATGGGAGTGGTGGCGTTGCAGTCGAGATATAGTGTCATATGACTCATTTCGTTGCTGCAGCCAGCGTCTGAGCTCGCTGGAACCAATGCCGGGCGCGCCCAGTGGCTGCCAAAGTATATACCACCGGATACAACTGCTCGTAATACCAGAGTTTGGCAAAATAAAACCCGATCGGCGTCGGCCGAAATTCACGTCCTCGTTTGGTTTGCTGGTTCAGCCATGCGAGGCCGCGACAAATTGCTGCCACCTCAGCCGGTTCCGGAATATCGCCTTCTCCGGCACAGAGCGCTTCAAGTGCCAATGCAGTCTCTTCGATCGACGACGGCGTGCCCGTGGCTCCCCCCCAGCCGCCGTCGTCATTCTGAGCCGCATGCAACCATTGACGACCAGCCGCGATGCATGGCACGATGTTAACCGCGTCTGACAATGTGGCCAGCGCCAGGACAACGCGACTGGTGCCGTAGGTCAGGTTCTGTTCATCGTCCGCAAATTGATTGCCAAACCAGAGTGGCGCCCAGGCTCCGTCCGGTCGCTGCGTGCGCCGCAGGAATTCTAAGCCCTGATCAACACCGTGGCGAATGCGCTGCCGAAGCTCAGGCGATACTGCGTCTTTCCAGTCGTGCCACGCCCGCAGGGTATGAGCCGTCAGGTCGGCACTGCTGCGATCGAAGGGCAGGTTCCCCCAGCCTTTGCAGAAGGTAGGAATGCCGCCGTCCGAATTCTGTACATTCAGCAGCCATGTCACGCCCGCGGCAGCAACTTTAGCAGCCGCATCGGCAGGTAAGCTCAAATGCGACAAAGCCAGCAGTGCACCTGGCGTGTCATCGGCGTCCGGTACACCGCCAGGCAGGTCCGTCCATGCCCATGCGCCGGGCGGCGCGTGTGTGTAAGGGTGTTCCACAACAAATTGCTGATTCATGAGCCACGCTCGAACCTGATGACGATCCTGCGCGTTCAGATGACTTTCGAGTGAGCCGGACGCAGCCAGCGCGTTGATCGAGAGTGTGGTCACCCACGTCGTCAGGTTGGTGTCGATGGGCCAGCTTCCGTCCGGGCGGACTGAGCGGACCAGAAAATCAATCCCATGACGTACGACTTCGTGCTGATGCTGTCCCGCGTTGAGCAGACTCAGTGCGACAAAACTCGTCAGCGGAGTCGCTTCCAGAAATCCACCGCCGTCAG
>JAGQQS010001166.1:5151-5660 GCA_020426105.1 Planctomycetaceae bacterium | reverse complement strand
TGCTGTACTTCCACGGTTAGTTTTTGCTGTCGATCGTGCAGCAGCGTCAGTTGGTCACGGAGAGTTGTGGCTTCCAGTCGACTTCGAGCCATAAAGCGTTCCAGCAGCCGCGGATCCTGCGAGAGTACCTTTGCCAGCTCTGCCTGAATCTCCAGCTTCTTCTTCAGAAGTTGCTGCAGCCGCTGCAGAAACTCGTCCGTAAGTTCCAGTTCCATAAAGGCGCGTTGCTTTGGATTCAACGATGGCTTCTGAGAATTAAGCATCGCGAATGTTCCCTCCAGAAAGATCTGATGCATCTTCCGAATGCGCGTCATGGTGTCGGCAAGTTTCTGATTGAGCTTCGCTGTCTCGTATTGTTGAGTCAGCTTCTCCAGAAGTGCGATCGCGCGTTCAATATGAATGACCGATGCCGTTAAATCGTCTTCACTTCCGGGTGAATCCAGCAGCGTGACGCCCATCAGCCGTTCTCGCGCCGGCTGAATGTGCAATCGTGCAATGTCCTGTAACTG
>JAGQQS010001166.1:0-5059 GCA_020426105.1 Planctomycetaceae bacterium | reverse complement strand
GCTTTGCGTACCTCGATGCTGTCGGTTGTCTCCCATGGAGCACCTGCTTTCAGACGCGTGGAAACCGGCTGCAGTGTCTTGCGTGCCTCGGCCAATACCTGTTTCATTTCCTTCAGCACCGGATCAATCTGCAGTTGCAGTTTGTCGAGCACCTGGGAAGTATACGAACCCGCCCATTCGTCGATCGTGATGCGACGGCGGCCGCAACTGGAACACTGCCCGGGAGGTGTGTCCAATTCATTCTTTTTTGTGTCATAGACGCGTATGGCATAGCTGAGTTCCTGGCCATGCTTCAGCTCAAATTCCTTCAATGCGAGCTCGATCTCCGAATGAACGGATGTAGCACCGGACTGTTCCTTCAATGGGATTGGAATGGTCTTCAGTTCCTGACTGTTCTCTCCGGAACCATCGAAAACTACAAGCTCTGCGTGGGAAACGCCTAGATCATCTTTCGCATCAAATGCGATGGTGACGGTATCTTCGGGATGGACCGCGATGTCATTCGTCGGATCAGCGATTTTCACCACAGGAGCCTGATCCTGATACACGACAATTTCACAGCGAGGCGGCTGGTCGTTAAAGAGTCCGTGTTCGCTTTCCAGTATCGGGCGAAAGCTCCACGATTTTGTGAGATCAATTTCCCATTGATATCCAGGCACTGATTCCAGGCGCCCGTAACTCGTCGTATCGTCGCCCTGAAGTACCAGGGATTTCAGCGGGACACTGGATTCGAGATTCAGAATCAGACGGCTTCCCTCAAGAGCCTGGACAGATTTTGGAAGTCCGTCCTGATGCAGTTCGGGAAGTTTCGAGTAGGCGGGAGGAATGATTCGGAAATCTACTCTGGAAAGCATCGGGCGGTCGGCCACGCTGACTTTGTGCCACGATGTCTGACCATCACCGGAACGGAAACGATATGAAAAAGAATCCTGAAGATTCTTCAGTGGATATATAAACCGGGGTGTTTCGCCATCCACCAGTTCCAGCGGCAACGATTCTTCGATTCCGTCTTCTTTTCGGATACTCAACACCGCCGATTGCAGCACGCGGCCCTTGATTGAAGCCTCCAGCTTAAGATCAGCACCTCGGGCATGGATGGTATCTCCGGTTTCGGAGCGGAGCTGAGTCAGGCTGATTGCTGTCTTCGGGCTTAGAAAGCGATGAAGCAGTGTCGTTGTCAATGCCGGATCAACAACCAGCGCGGCGAGCCACAGCAGGGCAACGACTCCGAAGCAGCGAACGGCCAGATGAAGTTCTTTTCCAAGCGGCACTTTACCCGGATCGACGATGCGACCCATCAGTTCGGCTTCTTCGGCCACCTTCTGAATCAGTGCTTCTGATCCGTGAAGTCCACCGCCCGCCGCTCGCCGCGAAAACTCCGTGACGGAAGTCCAGCGTTCTTCAAGTTGAGGGTTCTGCTGATCGATCTTACGCGCAGCGTCCAGTGATGTGATGCGTTGTCGCCATGCCCAGCCAAGGCAGGCCAGTGCAATCACAACCATCGCAACGACCGTGGCCGTTGTCAGCTGCACACGCGCTGCTGAATCGAACAGCACGAAACTCCAGTCCAAACCGATGGCGATCAGCAGCAGCAACAACGCTGCGCCAATGGCCAGAACTGCGCTGGCACGTAATCTGGCTTGGCGTGAACGTGTGATTAATTCAGAAATCATGCGGGATACGTTTGCAGGAACCTGCAGCGTCGTTTCCTGGTCAGCACGTTGAATCGTAGTCATGTTTCAAGTCCTGTTACGCTTTGCATGGCCCCAGTGACATTCCTGCGTTTCAGGAACGGTAACCTGATGCCTGAGTACTAAGCCAGTCCAACTTGTTTTCTGATGAACCATTCCAGCGACGAAAATCCGAGAATGACCCATAAACACCACCAGCGGTCCCAAATCGCGGTCCTCTGGGTTGTTTCCAGAATGCGCGGTTTCAGGGAGAGTACCTTATGCAGCTCGGTCACGGCCGTTGGTTCCAGCACCAATCCGCCTGTTTGCTCAGCCAGTTGTTGCAGCAGCGGTCTGTCACAACGTACGTCGATATTTTCCCGGTCCTGACTCACTTCGAATTCTATCTCCTGTTGCACGGAGGCAGAATAGTTTTCGGCCGCCAGTAATCGATCCGCATCCGGACTACGCACTCGCAATGTGTAACGTCCGGGTGTCTCAGTCGAAAACTGTCCCAGATATCTGCCGGGAATTTTCGGGTCGGCAGAAAGTTCAACTTTACTCTGTACGAGCTCACCCTGAATGACCTCGATCTGCACATTTGCCTGCAGTACTGAGCGACGTTCAATATCCATCAATTCTACCGTAATTTGAGACGCATCACCCTGCTGATAGTTCGATTTGTCGGTCAATAATTTGACTGTTTTTGATCCGGAAAGTGCTGTGCCCGACACGATCCAACGCAGGAATTGTCCCCAGAAGCGATGAAAATATGTGTCACCGTTGCGCATTCGCAGATGGTACGTCGACGGGGATGACAGATACGCGACACGTCCCGCACCGACCTGATGCCAGGTCAGAAACGCAGGGCTTTCAGTTGCTGACGCAGCTCCGTCTTCTGGAATCGCATTCAACAGCACATGGCTCGTTGGTTTTGGTTTATGATAGCCGGACAGGAATCGCACAGGCATCGAGGCGCTCATGTCACGCCAAACGGCGTCGGTTGCCGCGAGATCATCAGACAGCTGCATCATATCAGTAGTCTTTCCCTCAGCAGTCAGTTCAACGCGGTAACCTGACGCTGCAGATCGAAATCCGGCTTGCGGTTCGACCGGAAGCAGCGTCTCCAGCGGTTCGTTCTCAAAAGCCCCCGGCATATCGTTGCGGCCTGCAACGATGATCAGGCATCCGCCGCGTTGTACGATGTATTCCCGTAATGCGAGCTGGCTTTTCTGATCCAGCTGACGTGGTCCGACGTCTCCGAGAATCACGACACGATACTCGCTCCAATCATCGATTGTCTCCGGAAACCTCGCATTTGCCTGGAGCTTTCCGGTGCCGAACGGACGCGGCGAAAACTTCAGTTCATCATATTCCATCTGTTCCTGGCGCTTGAACAGGTTGATCAAATGCTGATGCTCCCATGACGCGCGATTGTCGGCGATCAGAATTCTCAGAACCGCATCGACGACATCGCAGCCCAGCGTTCCTGAATTGTTGTCTGCCGTATGCTCATCGGAGATCTGCGGTATCTGCACTCTGAATTCCCGTCGGCCGGACTTGTGTGTGGGCACTTCAAATCGAAATCGCTGATCTTCCTTGTCGTGCTTTAACGACAGAGTGCGCGTTTCAACGATGGTATCTCCCTCCAGCAGCTTCACTTCACACGATTCGCCCGCGCAGCGATATGCCGTCACAATACCTTCAATCAGAATCTGGTCTTTTTCAATCACGGATGTCGGAGCATGCAGGTGATGCAGCATCAGATCCCGATTCATGTCGGTACGTCCAATCGGAACAAGGTACAGTGGAACTCGAAGCTGAGAAGCCAGGTCGCGGGGATTTTCGGGTACTTCAGCCGTGTGCCGGCCGTCAGTCAGAATCACAACCGCGGCAAGCTCTTCTGTGGCTGTTTCGTCACTGATTTGTTTCAGAAGCTCTGAGATATCTGTCCGACGCGAGACCGCACTGCCGCTATTTGTTGTTGCTTCCAGCAGCGACCGGTCCCAGCTGTCGCTTTGCAACACAGAGACTTTGTCGGAAAACTGCGCGATCCGCATATTGAACGAGTCGTGGCTTGCACGACGCCATTCTTCAAAGCCGTTTCGCAGCACCGGAACCAGTGCCTCCAATCGGGGTTTCCGGGTGGAGATTTCGGGGCTGACTGCCTTTCCTGCTTTACCGGACGACATGACGATTCCATCCGCCAGAAGGCGACAGCGAACCGCAAACTGGTCTGTGGCTTCTCCCAGCCGCTGCAAACGGTCTTCACGGTCACCAGGATCTGTACCAGAAATCCATTCCATCGACTCGAAGGGCGGCATCAGTTCAGATTTCAGAGTTGCCGTGAGTTCCTGCAGAAGTTCCTGCTGGTCTGACTGCACTGCTGTTTTCAGAATATCGGACTCGAGCCACGCCATACAATATCCGCCAAGCTCCTGCCATTTGGCGGCGCACGCCAGGCGTACTTCGCCCGGCTCCTGCTGTTCGACCATCGCTGCCAGCAGCGCCAACTGCTGACGCATGGCGGCTGAATAAAGAACTGCCCGGTCTGCCGCTGCCATCGGGTTCACAATATTTTCGGCGGCCGTGATCCAGCGCCTGTCTGCGATGTTGTCAGGCTGGTCCTGAGTTTCCATGCTGGAACTGGAGTCCACGTAGACGGCCAGAGTCTGAGGATGTGACTCGGTTCGAATCAGAACTGATGTAGGGCCAAGGAACATCCACACCAACACACCGACCACGATTCCCCGCAGGATGATGAACAGGAATGGCCAGCGACTCCGCGTTCGCTTTCCCTCACGAAGCAGTTGCCACAGAATCCATCCACCCAGCAGTGCGCAGCCGACGATCAGGAATCCCGTGTTCCACGAAGTCTCCCATTCGAAACGCTGCGTAGTTTCAATGTTTGAGGTGGCCATCGTTCAGGTGCTCTCCCTGATACCGAACGTCGGCCGAATGACCTGACCCGTGGATGTGCCGATCTGATTTGGATCGGTTCGGAATCCAGACCGCTTCCCTGTAACCCAACCCACGATCCAAAGTTCGGCAATGAATGCGACCATCACAATTAGCAGCAGCCACTTCCATAGCGGACTGCCAACGGTGTGAACGCCGGTGTCGGGAGGCATTGCCAGCGGTGCTGTCGGGTTAATTCGGATGCCGGCTGAATTGCTCCAGAGATCCATCAACTGGGCCGACCATGGATTCAGATTCGATTCGGCTTGTGCCCGCTGTACCTGATATGTACGCGTTTCATCGGGCTTTCCGTCAAACTGAATTGAGACATCATATTTTCCGGGAAGCTGCGTTTGTCGACTTCGAGCCAGTAATTGGTCACCCTGCAGGAACGTTCTGAGAGGCACAGACTTTCCTCCGGGCGAGTGCAG
>JAGQQS010000083.1 GCA_020426105.1 Planctomycetaceae bacterium | reverse complement strand
AATGAACTATTGCTGAACGGATACGAAGCTTCACGAATACTCCAGCCATAGTTGCCGCCGGATTTCACAAGGTTGACTTCTTCCCAGAAATCCTGCCCGACATCTGCCGCCCAGAGTTCGCCGGTTTTGCGATCCACAGTCAACCGCCACACGTTACGGAAACCGTACGCGAAAATCTCGGGTTGAGCTCCCTCACGCTGAATAAACGGGTTGTCTGCCGGAATCGCGTAGTTTTTATCGCCGTCGCGATGATCAACATCGATGCGAAGTAAAGATCCCATCCAGGTCTTTAGATTCTGTCCGTGGCCCAGTGGATCATTGCGGCCACCACCATCCCCGAGTGCGACGTAGAGGTATCCGTCCTTGCCGAAGGCGATTGAGCCGCCGTTGTGGTTGGAGAACGGCTGCGGGATCTTCATCACGACCTGCTCGCTGTTGGGGTCTGCACGATTTGGATCATCCGCAGATACATTAAATCGCGACACAATTGATGTCCGGGGTTCCGCTTCCGAGCTGTAGTACACGAAGAACTGACCGTTGTTTTTGTAATCCGGATGCATCGCCAGCCCCAGCAAACCCTCCTCATTGTCCAATTTCCAGTCGTGCACCCGATCACGAATATTCAGGAACAGCGTCGCCTGTTTCGCCTGCGGATCATTCGGAAAGACATAAACCGCTCCTCGTTGTGTGGCGACGAAGTTGCGATTGCTGCCATCCCCCGCGTGTGTCAGCGCCATCGGGCGAAGCGTCGTGATTCTTCCGTTTTCGTCATGCCCTTCGAATCCTTGCCACTTCAGGTCAGGAAACGCCACAACCCCTTTCAGTGGCAGTTGCCCGTCCACCGGATCGGCGACTCCGCCATCTTCTGACAGAATGCGCAGTTTAATATTCCGATAGGCCACGGGATCGCCATGGTCCTGCAGACAGATGTGCCCTTTCTTTGCCTTGCCGAACTGAGGAAATGCGGCGAACTTGCTGGCGGCAACCCGCTTATCCCACTCCGCATCGCCTTTATTGAAATAGAAATAACTGACGCCATTGACTGCCACTTCACATTGGCGAGGCGAAATGCGGAGGTAAACCTGATTCCATTCTCCGGCCGGACGTGTGGCATCATCCATGTCACTGCCTTTGAAGCCGACCTGGTTTTCAAATTGAGTCGCCCAGGCAGGCTTCACAGGTTTATAGAGCTGATACAGCCAGCCGGCTTTCTGGGGATCGCGACCATCGACATTGTCCTGCACCTGCACTTCCGGACCACTATGCCACGGCTGCGCGCCCTCTTCCGTCACGTGAAACATGATCCCGCTGTTGCCACCTTTCGAGATTCGATATTCCAGCGACAATTCAAAATTCTGGAACTCATCTGTGGTGACGATATCACCGGCTCCTTTGCTGACTCGTTCGAGTGCACCGTCCTTAATCGTCCAGCCGTCGCTGACTTTCTCAGCGCGATAATTGCGCCAGCCGTTTGTGGTCCTGCCGTCGAACAGCAGCTTCCAGCCGCCCCGTTGTTCGGCAGCACTCAGACTGTTGGGAGTCTCCTCCGCCTGCCCGGTGTTCCCGGTGCCCCAAATCAGGAATGCCGCATACAAAACCATAATCAGCCGAATAGAAGGATTCATCGATTTCACTTTGCATTGTGGGGGGAAGGAAAATGTTTCGGGGATTGCAGCAAGGTCAGGAACCAGCGATGCTCACCATGCCTTACTATCTGGCAATTGGTTCCTGAACAGCGGCTTCGTGCCCGACAGGTGGTCGGAGTATAGTCACACAAGGCGTCCCTGTCCCTGTTCCTGAAAATCGCTGGAGAAAATATCGTGGTCCGGCGTGCTGGAATTGGCCTTTCTGCTGTTTCAATCAACAACTCGTTGCAAAATGCTGGCTGGGCAGTACGATTCAAGAGTGTGTGCAACCGGTACACAGATCTGCATGAATCTTCGCAATGCTCCCGCAACGCGAGTTCACGATTTGTTGCTATCGATTTAAGTTCGGACCTGACAAGTTAAGCAATGTCGATGGACAATTTGAAATTCAGGCCCGGAGGGCAGACAGATCCTTTGCCGGGGTCGTAAGGCCCCGGTTTGATGCTGGTCCGCCGGTCAAGGCCTGAAAGGCCGGCACAAAGAATCTTTGAACAATAGATGCAAATACGGCCATTGTGTCGGCCTTTCAGGCCTTGACTCACAGGAATTTCGGTTTCCGGTGGCTCACGCCACCGGCATTCGATGTACCTGCCCTCCGGGCCTCAGAAATTTGATCATCAGGTCCGGAATGAATTCACCCATGAATTGCGAATCCGCCCGCAAGGAAGAACAGATGAACCTGAATCACGTTGAACGCGCTGCTGAGTATCTGCCCCAAATTGAGGCATCCGACCCCAGCAGCAGTCACGCCGGCACCACGCCGGGCAGTTTTGCCCGCGCGCCGAAAATCGCTGCCGGCCGAAAAGGTGCGCTAACATACGCCTCACCGGATACTCCGGGAATGCCACCGGCGTCCGAAAAAACCGCGTGGGATTTTATGCCGCCAGACTGGACGCTGCGGGCAGGTTTTGAAAACGACTATGAACGTGCCGAGGCATGGCAGACACCGGAAAAATTCGTACCCTCGACACAGCTGGAATTTGCGCGTCTCGGGATCACGACGCCGGAAATGCATCGCGTCGCCGAACGGGAACAGCACCTCACGGCAGAACAGATTCGTGACGAAGTCGCCGCCGGTCGCATGGTGATTCCTGCCAACAAGCAGCACCTCGGATATCAGCTGGAACCGATGTGCATTGGCCGCGCGTCAAAAACGAAAGTTAACGCCAATATGGGCGCCTCGCCGGTATCATCCGGTACCGCCGAAGAAGTTGAAAAGCTGAAGTGGGCAGAACGCTGGGGCGCGGACACCGTCATGGATCTCTCCACCGGTGGCGATCTCGATGCATGCCGCGATGCCATCATTCGCCACAGCACCGTGCCGATCGGTACCGTGCCCATCTATTCGATGATCATCGGTCGCCGCATCGAAAACCTGACGATCGAAATGGTGCTGGAGACACTCAAACATCAGGCTCAACAGGGTATCGACTATTTCACGATTCATGCGGGCGTCCTGCATGAACATTTGCAGTATGTGCGAGACCGGTTGATCGGTATCGTCAGTCGCGGCGGTTCATTACTTGCCAAATGGATGATTCACCACAACAAACAGAACCTGATGTACACGCATTGGGAAGATATCTGTGATGTCATGCGGCAACACGATGTGACGTTCAGCATCGGCGACGGTTTGCGTCCCGGTGGGCTCGCCGATGCCACGGACATCGCGCAATTGGCAGAACTGTCCACACTGGGTGAACTCACCGAACGCGCCTGGCGCAAGGGCGTGCAGGTGATGGTCGAAGGCCCCGGCCATGTGCCGCTTGATCAGATCGAATTCAACATGAAGCTGCAGCGACATCTCTGTCACGGAGCGCCGTTTTATGTACTCGGCCCTCTGGTCACGGATATCTTTCCGGGCTATGACCATATCACCAG
>JAGQQS010001165.1 GCA_020426105.1 Planctomycetaceae bacterium | reverse complement strand
TTCCCGGGGCCGGGTTGTGGTATCTGGGGCGACGGAAATCTGCCGCGGTTAACCTGTTGGTTGCGTTGGTTATTCCTTTGATGGCGCTTTCCACAGACTTTCTTGCGGAACATGCGCAGTGGGTTTTCCTCGCGATTGCGGCTGGCTCTGCCGGAATCGCCCATGCGGCATCGGGATCGGCCTCGGAATCTGAAGCGAGATGAACTCACAACATCCAGATCATATCGCTGCGACGCAGCGCATCGAGCTTGAAGAACTTCTGCAGGAGCTGTCGCGCAGGTGTGCGTTTCCGGTGCCTGTGGATGACGTCAATGTGCGTCAGACGCACATCTCGATCGTCTTTCTGGCAGGTGGTATTGTCTACAAGGTGAAGAAACCCGTAAAGCTTCCCTTTCTGGATTTTTCGACCGTTGAATTGCGGCATCATTTTTGTGAAGAAGAGATCAAAGTTAATCGGCCGTGGGCTCCTGGCGTCTATCAGGGAGTTGTTCCGATCACACGGGAGTCAGATGGATTGCGATTTGAGGGAAGCGGGCCAGTGGTTGACTGGGCTGTCAAAATGCAACAGCTGCCGGAATCTGCGACACTTCGTTCGCGCCTGCACAATGGGCAACTTCAACTCGCAAATCTCGAACGCACAGCGAAACGGATTGCCGCAGTTCACAATCAGGCATGTTCTATGGCGCCCGCTGCAGCTTCCGCTGCAGACGCGGAATTTCGTCGATACTGGGCTGAGAACTGGAAGTTTGCCGAGACACTTGGGGCAGACATCCTGCATCCTGACGTACTGCGTCGGCTCTCGGTTCTGGCGAATGAGTGGATACAACGACACAAATCGACACTGCTGCAACGTGCCCTTGATGGCAGGATCGGAGACGTCCATGGCGATTTGCGGCTGGAACATATTTTTCTGTTTCCAGAGCGACCATCACCCAATGATATCGTGATCATCGACGGCATCGAATTCAGTGAAAGTCTGCGACGGATTGATCTCGTCGCAGATATTGCTTTTCTTGTGATGGAGCTAAGCTTTGCCGGTCGGCGTGACTGGGCTCTGAGTTTCGCCGCTGCGTGGTTTTCAGAAATGCAGGACGACACCGGCACTGAAATCCTGCCCTTGTTCGCCGTTTATCGATCTGCGATTCGAGGCAAGGTGGCCGCGCTGCTTGCTGCCGAGCCGGAGGCACCGGAACAGGCGCGCGCTGCCGCGATCGCACGCTCGCGCGCGCATTGGCTGTGGTGTTTGTCAGAGCTGGAAGTCCCGGATCATCGACCGGCATTGATTCTTGTCTCGGGACTACCCGGAACAGGAAAATCAACACTCTCACGTCAGTTGTCCGATGCGGCTCATTTTGAAGTAATCCGCTCCGATGTCGTGCGGAAGGAAATCTTTGCCGACAACGCTGACAACAATGCCGGACTTAGTTCTGGCGAACTCTATTCAGCCGAAAATACCCAGCGCGTCTACGACGTGTGTCGTTCTCGGGCTCAGACGCAATTGCTGGCTGGCAGACGCGTTCTGGTCGATGCCACATTTCAGCGAGAGGCGAATCGCCAACAATTTCTGCAGCTGGCGATCGATTGCGGTATACGCGCGATTTGGATTGAATGTACAGCTCCGGTCGATGTCGTCCGACGACGTCTGGAAGCTCGGCGCGGCGATGCGTCGGATGCAGACTGGTCAATTTACGAACTGGTCCGAAAGCAGTGGGAACCTGGCTCGGAATTTACTGGACGATATCATGCGGCCGTAGCATCGGCAGATGATTCTGACCGTGCATTAAAGTCTGCCTGTGACATTCTGACGGCCCATGGTCTGCGATGACATCACGCATGGCGTGCATGCGTCACTACAAAATCAAGGTGGTCACGCAAGGTGGTCACCTAGTTTTCGACGGGAGCCCAATCTTATCTGGATTCCGCTTTTGCCAGATCAATCGTAGCCGGACTCAGCACGGAGCAGTATAATGTCGGCCTTCAAATTATTGCGAACCTGGATCCCGCACTATGCAATCAACGCTTACTTCCGAAACTCGTATGGTTCTTGAAAACGTCCGCTGGGAGACGTTCGTCGAACTTTCAGAGCAGCGTCGCGGAAGTGTTCCAAGGATGACGTTTGATGAAGGGGTGCTGGAATTGATGAGCCCGCGACGACAACACGAAAATATCGGAAGTCTGATTGGCCGATTAGTGGAGACATACACGGAAGTTCTGAACATCGAAATTCAAACTGTTGCTTCAACGACTTTTAAACGCAAAGATCTGCAAAAAGCGTTTGAAGCGGATGAGTCGTACTATATCGAACACGCCGAACAGATTCGTCCTAAAGAAGAAGTAGATCTCACGATTGATCCACCCCCTGATCTTGTGATTGAAGTGGAAATCACGTCATCTGCCATTCAAAAACTCAAACTGTTTGCCGCGATGGGTGTTCCTGAAGTCTGGCGGCATGACGGTGAACATCTCGAAATGTTTGTGCTCGAAGATCGCTCGTACGTCCCGATTGAAACAAGTCACGCCCTGCCGGGATTGACGGTCGACCTCATAAATTCCCTGGTTGAACAAAGATTCAGTCTCGGCGAAACAGCCATCATGCGAAAATTCCGTAAGTCACTGAGTCAGCGCTGACGGACGGCGATCAGTAAGAACCTGGACACATGTAATTTCACGTTTGGCGCTGGCGAAATCTCTAGCCTCGCGAAATCCCGTAGGTGCAGCGACGGGCGTACAGTACACCCGTCGATC
>JAGQQS010001164.1 GCA_020426105.1 Planctomycetaceae bacterium | reverse complement strand
TATCCGCGCATCTCCTCTGCGCTCTTTGCGAAATCCGTTCTGAGTGGGCGTTTCCTCAATTATTCGCCATCGATCGACTCGTCCGACCCTCACGTGGCAGTCTCGTTACCACGGCTTCAGCCTTTGGTCACGGGCCAAAGAGCACGAAAAAACCCGATGCCATGCACCTGAATCCTGTTGGGTCGTCGCTGCTTATTGATTCCCAGCCAGTTCACGGAGTCGCTGATGAACGGAGTCAGCGCTCACTTCCTGTTCGACTCGCTCCGGTGACCAGGCGCCTTCGTGAAGCGAATAGAGATGGCGGGAGCGGAACACTGCTCCTTCCAATGATTCGGGTTGGCCGGGCCACCTGGCTACAAAGGTGCCTTTGTCGGCTCCTGCTCGTCCGGCAACCCATGCTGGCTTCGCACCGGTGGTAGTGAACCAGTCCTCCACGCGTTCAGAATCCTGAGGTGTTTCCAATCGACCAATGATTTTTGTACTGCAGTTTCCGAAGACGTTGTAGTCGACCGACCGAGGACTTTGAGTACAAACCATGCACCCAACGCCGTATTTGCGAGCCTGCGTAAACAGTCGGGACACGGGCCGTTTCGCAGGAGGATCGGATGTTCCTGCCGGAAGAAAATCGCGGGCTTCGTCGATCGAAAACAACAGCTGTGGCGAACCGGGGTCACCGCCGGAACAGGACATCCAGCGATACAGTTCATTGGCCATCGCCGCCAGAAAAGCGTGCTTCTGAGCGTCGCCGCCAACGGCATTCAGATAGATCACATTCAGCGGAACTTTCCCCGGCTGAGTGGGTTGTTTCATGAAGTCGATGTCCAGCGCCTGCCCGCCGGAAAACAGCGAAGCCATGGGGCCGTGTGCCAGAGCGTACAGTTGTCGCCCCAGATTCTCGCGTTCCGTCTTCTTGATCAACAGATCCGCATCCTCAATCCCCAGTCCCTCAGGGTCGTGTGCCGCAGCCGCGATGTCCGTCAACTGGAGTGGATGCTGAGACTGCTCACGGATCAATGCCTTCAGCACCTGCGACAGAAACGTCTGCTGCTGTTCGACCGATCGTCTGCCCTTCAGAGTCAGCGCCACCAGATGCAGGGCGACAGAATTGATGATGTCGTCGTATTCTTCCTGCCGGCGAGCTGTCGGCAGTCCGTTGAGTTCGCTTTCCCGGGGCAGGCGAATCGGACTGAGGCTCAAACGAATGCCATGCGACGTTCCGGGCGTAAAGATTCGTGGTTCACAGAGCTCATGAAATCGTCGATATCGTTCGCGCTGATCTTCCGGAATATTCTCGATGGGCTGCGGTTTCAAAAACTGAACCAGATCTCCCTGCGGATCAACAGCCAGCACCGGCACACCCTGCAGAACAGCCTCTTCAATAAAGACTTTCGCCAGCCAGGTTTTTCCACTGCCCGCCGCCCCCACAATGGCCGTGTGAGTCGACAGATTTGAGGTCGCGATTTCGACTGATGTCTGGAGTTGGTCTGCTTCTCCAAGAAAAAGTGCCCGTGGGTTTACGGAAAGGCTTTTTTTCTTCGCGTCATGAGTCTGCTGATCGTGACACCGCCGCATTTCCGGTGACCGCTCACACAACGCCACCGGCGTCGCTGAGGAAGATTGCGCCACAACTGAATTCCAGTGGTCCAGCCGCACGCCCTCACACTTTGGCCCCAGCCGCACTTCGCAGACTTTCTTCCATCGGCACGTATCGCACCATGATGGTTCCCCAGGTGGCTTACATCCTTTTCCACTGGTTTCGTCGTATGTCTCCCATTCACGCATAGACGCCAGCAGGTTGTAGCTTTTGGCCCGCTCGGCCCAAATTTCTTCCCATGCCTTCTCTACGAGCAGCCGCTCCGGAAAGAGGTAGAGAACACCGGCTCCGGGTTTGGTGCCATGTTGCTGATGATGCATCAATGCATACATGCAAACCTGCATGAGATCGTCTGAAATGTGAACCGCTGGGAGTAGCTTATAGTCAAGAATCCGCTGCCCCTGCGTTCTTGGGTCAAAGAAGAAATAGTCCAGAATCCCGACGACTCGCACGGGTTCATCGGCCGGGCCAACCTGAATTGTGACATCGACGCGACGTCTCGTATCTCCGAACGCGCTTGCAAGCGTCTCCGCCAAAGAATTCGTTTCGTTCTGGACACCCCACAAAAATGATGCCAGCTCGTACATGTACTGCCGCAAAACCATGACGAAGTTTTGTTGCTGTGCCCCGTCCTTACCCGCCAAGCGATCAATGTTCACGTGGTCGAAGTAGACGTGCCGCTGAAGCCGCA
>JAGQQS010000082.1 GCA_020426105.1 Planctomycetaceae bacterium | reverse complement strand
CAGGTCATCGCCCTTGAACGTTTTCTCTCCCACTGTGATGGAACCATCGCGGACCTGAATCGGTGAAGATCCGAGCAGTGCGTTCCACGCCGAATTATTGTCCGCATTCCCATACAGCACGACTGTGCGATCTTTCGTGGCCGCGGCATCAAACTGAGTATCGGCGATAAATTCCACCGAAGCATTTCCTCGATACCAGAAAGTCTCTGAATCAAAGCGTGCTTTCGAATAGACCCAGGCGTCTGTTTCATCATTTCCTGCGGTGCCATAGACAAACAGAAACCGGTGCCTGAGTTCGCTCTTCACGGAGCCATAACGATGTGGCCCTTTGATCTGCAGCCCGGGCTGAGAAATTACGGCCCACTTGTCGCCGTCCCTCTCGAGCCAGATCGAGCCATGATTTTCTGGACGCGCAATGTCTTTCAGTTCCTGACCGTCTAGCGTCACTTTCAGAGGACCTTCGTTGCGCAGATGCGACGTTTCAAGACGCAACACGCGAACATTGTCGGTGGTCCCTTCGAAACGCCCCCCGTTCGGATACGTCATCACCTTAACACGGCTCAGTTTCTGTTGGTGAATTTGAGCATCAATGCTCAGCCAGTTGCATTTTGCTGAGACACCTGGGTTCGCTGTTACAAATTCGACTTCGCGGATCGCACCCGCGGGTGGCAGCGTATGGCGGGCAAACATGTCGTACATTTCAGGCCAGTCCAGACAAGCTGCTCCTCCATCTTTTAACTCATTCGTCCACCAATGATTTTTGTCCGGTTCTTCATGATAGCGCCAATCATGATGAAACTCCTGCAGCGTCTTCGCCATGAGTCGAGCATGACTTGGAGGGACATTGTCATCTTTTGCTCCGTGCAGAATGTATACGCCCTGATGTTTCAGATTGGGCGACAGCGCAATCGTATCGCTGGCAATGTTGCCACGCCGAATGATCTCGTCCAGCGGACTCGGTTCTACTTCGCGATTGGCGTCGTCCTGCATGCGATAAAGTTTATACGACACCCAACCCGCACTTGGTCCAATCGCGGCGAATCGATCAGGATAGGTCACGCCAATATGCCAGGTGCCATGGCCGCCCATGGAATGTCCAGTCAGATAGATTCGCGACGGGTCATGCTTCAATTTCGACTGAGCCAGTTGCAGCACCTCCATCGCATCCGCTCGTCCGAAGTCTTCCCAATCGAAACCAAAGGGGCGACGGTTCGTCGGGGCAACCATATGGATCCATGATTTTTTCGAATAGGCTCCGGCCTGGCGAATTGCCTGGACGGAGGCTCCATGACAGGAAAGCGCAATCGCCGGAGGCCCTTCTTCGGGAGATTGAGGAACAGCCTGCTTGAGTCCGTAGTACTGCACAGATCCGTCGATGTCGCTGACAAAAGTCTGTTTCAGCACCTGATCACGAGTCCGAGGCTGAAGCTGAAAGCTATTGGACGGCTGCAACTCCAGACCTGCACCACTCAGCCGGACGTTGACCTTAACCCCTGCTTCGGAGGAAGGCGCGGGCCCGCTGACGCGACAGCCGATCTTTCGCATCGTCATCGGGGGAATTGCAGGCACGGGTGTTCCTGTTGGGCTAAGTGCGGCGCCGGTGGTTGTTACGGTCAACCCGTTCATCGGCTGGGATGTGGCATTCACGGCAATGATGCCGACCCATGTATCGATGGGTTCGTCGATCACCAGATGAGGAGCCGTCATGTCGGCACCGGGAAAAAACAGCGGTTGAGGAGGATCGTACAGGCGAATCTTCATCCTGCCGCGCCATGACAAGCGGAGGAGCAGTTCGTTGCTGCCCTTGCGTAGTCGAACCGGGAAATGACCAATTCCGTCGCCATAAGTATCACTGCCCCGAGGTTCGCCGTTCCAATATGCAAACTGATGCCCCGAGGCGTTCAGAATCATCGTGCGTTCCGAATCAGAATTGATGACGACATAGGCATAGCCGCCACGTTTCTGGCTACCGGCCTTTTCCAGTCCGCCCTGAGCATTCAACGCGACTGATTTCCATGTCAGCTCGGATTGATCAAACCCTTGAATTTTATCGCCGTCGTTGATGTTCAGTGGCTCGGATCCTCGCCTGGCGAGCAGCACCTGGACAGGATCCGCTGGCAACTGCTGCCCCGCTTCCGCCTGAAGCCCTTCAACGACGAGTGCGGTTGCAGGAATGATCTCCGCACCATCAGCACGAACACTATTCGGGATGCACACCAGGAGACCACATAAAAGACCGGCACGGACTGACGTCAACGTAGACTTCATGACAATAGTCACCTTGTGGGTTCGTTAAGCAGCGGGCCGATTCAGGAACTGCTGGATTTGTCGGTATTGATCGAATGCTTCATGAATCGATGACAACAAATATTTTGCGGTTCAGGCGCGGAGGGTAGATGCATCCTCTGCCGTGGCCCGTGAGCCCAATGGTACTCTATTTGTAATCCGAAGCGTCAGCTTAGAAGTTCCGCATTCTTCAGGGCTGGAAGCCCGGCGCGCCACCGGCATTGGATATGTCAGCCCTCCGGGCCTGAAATCGCGCAACTTCATAAACCCGCAAGCGAGGAAAAACAAAGGGGCATTCGTGTCCACTGCGTTCCTCGCTGGCGCTCCCCGCGGATGCCAACCGATTTCAAAATCAGCCCCTCTGTCATGCGCCGCACAGCCGCGTTATTCGATGCCAAAGTACACCTGAACAGTCCGATTGCAGTACCCTGGCAAATCATCGGCGATCTCGGCCATCGCATCGGCTTTGGCCTTCAACTGTTCAAAGTCGGGAGAATCCATGGCTAAAATACTTTCAGCCTCGCCAATCAGTTTGCTCAATTGAACAAATTGAGGCTTATATTCACCAAACACCGGGTCGCCAGCGGAGAAATCTACATCCAGACCGACCAGTTCCCTGAAGATTTCCTTGCCATCGGACACCGACTTCGTTTCGGAGACCCGCTGCAGTCCATGAGCCATGTACTTAGCGTTAACCGCGTGCACCTCAACCGTTCCGGCAGCCGGGCTTGTGTCACCTCCGCATCCGGCAATGCCCACCGAAATCATGAAGACACAACAGGAAAACGATTTTCTGAATGTTGCAGTTGAAGACACTTAATCACTTCCCTGATTACATCGTAAAATCAAACGTGTTCATGCCAGGCTTCACTTCGATCTTCATTGAGCCGTCACGATACTGCCTCGGAATCGGATGTTTCTCCTGCTGTTCGATTACGACCTGCTCATACTGTTCGTCTTCGTCAAAGTCACTCGCATCAGGAATTGGTGGATCCATCCCCTGAACCCGGATGGAATGCATACCCAACTGCGCTCCCGGCTTTCCTCGCTTGAAAAACAGTTCATACTTTCCTTCTGCGTTCGTGATTCCATCGGAAGGACGACCTGATGATGGCTGGAGAATCACGACAATTCCCTGAAGTGGCTTACCACCGAGCGTGACAGTCCCCTGTACCTCCGCGACCTCCGGCCCACCGTCACCACAACCGACGACGGCCAGTGCCACAGAAGCCAGTAACGCAAAAGTGAATCGATTCATTCGCAATTCAATCATTCAACCAATTTCCCTTGTGACATTCTCTGGACATTGTTACACGCGGTCAGACTAGAATTCTCCTACCTGCCAGCCATCGGCCTTTGCATGCAGACGCTGATAGACCTTGAAGTCCCCTCCGTCAGAAATGCCGTCTGTGTCGCAGGGTTCTGCGCCTGTTCCATCAACCGGTGAATCAAACTTATTATCCTGACACCTGCTGGTATCAATATTTTCGCTTAGAAACCTGACCGATCCATCGGCCAGCAAAAACTGAGCCCCGCCAGCATGCAGACTACTGAATCCGATCGGCCCGATACCGCCTCTGTTCAGTCGGTTGGCACCATTTGTAGCAACATCGGCAGCATACAGTACAAATCCACCGTCAATTCTTCTCTGGAGATCAAACGAGTTGATTGGTGCCTCGCCGGAGCGAAGGGTATACACTCCCGTCTCGTCCCGAACCTGATTGTCCGGGCAATTGCCAGCCGTGGCAGGCCCCGGAGACGTTGCGCCGTACAGAAAATTCAAACCTCCATTAGCGGTCCCGGCCGATTTCCAGTCTGTTTCGCCGATCATAATTGTGTTCGACGTTCCATCCTTATACATTTCCAGCGCGATCGAACCGTTGTTTGCAAAGGCGCCAAAGTAAACATAATCATTTTGTGCCCAGTCCTTGAACGGACCGGTCCGCATGGAATGACCATAGGTTCCCATATAGCTGGAGGTCGCCTGTGGGTTACCCAGGGGGTTCGGTGCGGAATCCGGAGCTACGTCGGATGGGCATTTGAAGGCCTTAAGAGGCGTGGCAATCGCCGCGAGGTTGACCGGGTCATTCGGAGTTTGCGAAAAGTTGATCTGACTCCACTGGTTAGCCTGCTCCAGTTGAGGCAACATCATAGAACTCCACGACCAGCCCTTGCCGCATCCGCGTCTGCCGTTCGTGGTAAGCATGCCTCCGAATCCCATCGGAAATGTTCTATGGACATCATGGTAGTTATGCAGTGCGACCCCGATTTGGTGCAGATTATTCTTACACTGAGCCCGGCGAGCCGCCTCGCGCGCCTGCTGAACCGCCGGTAGCAGCAACGCCACCAAAACTGCAATGATGGCAATCACCACCAGCAACTCAATTAAAGTGAAACCGCGTCTTAGAATCCTCATAATCAGCTCCTGCAGCCATTAGCACGACTGCTTTTCTGGAAGAACAGGGGGGAAATTTTACTGCGTTAAGCACATCGTTCTCGGGTTTTCAGCAAAGCTCTGCGGCACCAGGTGAATTGCACGGCCGCTTCTCAAAACTCACCAACCACCTGCCCGTCGTTGATCGTGCAGAGTTTCTGAAGTGTGCCCATGACACCTGTGCCAGCCACTGAAGCGTCCGGCCAGCCCAGAGCCAACTCTTTCGGATATCCCCACGCTGCACTTCGAGAATCCAAATTGTCGCTCAGGAATTTGACAGAACCATCACCGAATAAAAACTGCGCTCCACCAGCATGCTCGCTTCCGAAACAGATCTGGTGCTGTGCCGTTGCCGCAGAACCTTGACTCGAAAAAGGTGTCTGTCCAGGTGCCAGCGGATAATCGTTAATTCCAATGACACCGTAGCGTGCCCAATGCACGGCATCGGATTCCTGCTGAGCCGCGATCCATGCATTACCTCCGTTAAGAGCCTTATGCCAGGTCGCACGGCTATTGCCTGTAGGATGCTGCACCGCTTCCCCCGCAAAAATCGTATTTGACGTACCGTCGGTGATATCTCGAATTTTCGTCGAAGAATTCCAGCCGAACGGTCCTCGAGGAACGCCCGACTGGGAAACCGGCCCGCCCTGTCCAACGTTCCCATCCTCATTCGGCTCGTAAAACCCGCCACCATTGACCACATAATGCATCAGAACACGACTACTGTCGGTTGACACTTTCTGCTGAACGCTTGGGCAGAATCCCAACTTAGACTGTATGCTCGAACTCTCGCAAACACCGCGATTTCCGATAGGATTTCCAAGATTATCCGCTGTCTGGCGGGGATTGAAACGGAAGTCGATTAAGCTGTACACGTTCACCTGCTCAATATAGGGCAGAAGCTGAGAGGTCCAGGTCCAGCCACCAGACAGAACGCTGTTCCCGCTGCCCAGAGGCCGGTTCGAGCAACCGAAAGGGAAGGCGAGATTTACGTCGTGGTAATTATGGAAAGCCAAGCCCCACTGTTTAAGATTGTTCTTGCACTGAGTCCGGCGAGCAGCCTCACGAGCCGCCTGCACAGCAGGAAGCAACAACGACACCAAAACGGCAATGATGGCAATCACGACCAGGAGTTCGATTAGGGTAAATCCCCTGTTTTTGGGCTGTTTTCGGGTGTTTGAAAACAACATAAAATCCTCCAATTCCAACGAGGCGAGCAGAACTTGACACACAGGAACAGAACCAGGCGACAAAGGCGATAGGATCCGAGGTGATCCCGACCTTCCACACCGTTAAGAACTCTGAACATTTCCTGTTGTCCACAACCATTTTCTTCGAAATCAAAAAAAACAGAAAAACTGCCGAAGGAATTCGAAGTTGGAACACCAATGCGTTAAGGGCCAACCTTCCTCAATGTGACAGCCCACGTCAACACCCTGGGGCATCGTCCATTCATTTTCGCAAGGCCTTGAATAGGCGAAACGTATCAGCTTCAATTTCGCCCTTTTTGGGCGCAAACGCTTTGATCGGTCTTTCTTGGCGCGTTGCCCCACGCTATCGCATGACGCAGCGTCGCGGCTGAGTCGCAGGATTCCAGACACCTTTTTGAACGTGTTGATTCAACTTGCACGCAGTCCGATTTACGCGACATGAATCCCTGTCGAACAGTGGAAACTGACACCACGCTGTTTATACTCTGGTTACACAGCGTCCCGTCGTCAGCAGCGGTTATCGAGTGGATTCATGAACCAATGAGCAACACTTCGACCGCAGATCGACCAGCAGTCAGCGACAGTCTGGGCGACCGTGTAAGGCAGAACAATGCCCCGTCATGGATCCTTTCCGCCCGGCTTGATTTATTGCTGATTATCGGCACGCCGATCCTGCTGGTGCCGGCTGTGATCGCAGCACGTGCGGACGCCGGGGTGCGCGAACTGGTGTTACTTGTCACTGCGATCGCCGCGATCGGCCACCATCTGCCTGGGATGCTTCGGGCCTACGGCGATGCGGCGCTGTTTCGTCGATTTCGCGTTCGATTCATTGCCGCGCCCATTACTTTCCTGCTCGTTGCGATGATGCTGGACTATTCCCGCAATGCCACAAAACTGCTCGTTCTTTTCTGGGGGACCTGGCATTTCCTCATGCAATCATACGGTTTTGCCCGCATCTACGATGCGAAGTCGAAGTCGTTTTCAAATCTGACTGCGTGGCTGGACTACGGACTCTGTGTGAGTTGGTTTATCACATTCAATTTGTTCGATCTGGAAGGATTTGCTGATTCACTGCTGACGTTGTATGCCAGCGGCCTTCCCCTGTTGCCTCCGAGAGCCACCAATGCCTTCTGCTATGGATGGGCGATCGTGACCGGGTTGATTACTGTCGCTTTCATCGGGCATCATGTACTGCGATTCATTGAGGGAAAACCGGTCAGTTATTCGAAGTTGATGATGCTGGGTGCGCACCTCGGTCTGCTGGGTTGGGTTACCCTTGCGATGGACGATTACATCCTGGCACTCGGGGTCTTTGCGATTGCTCACGACATTCAGTATCTGGCTATTGTCTGGGAATTCAATCGCAGACGCATGACACAACTCGAACGGTCACCTGGACTGCTGAGTGCTCTTTTTCGGCCGGAACGAAGCATGATCATCCTTTATATCGGACTCGTCACTGCCTACGGATTTCTTGAGCTGGTCGATGAGAACTACGATGGAAAGATCCAGCCGCTGGCGCTGCTGCTGACGGTCTCCACGCTCCTGCACTATTACTACGACGGATTTATCTGGAAGGTCAGAGAAAGGTCGAATCAGGACACACTGGGACTCAGTGCCGAGAATACTTCAGGTACCGGTTTCCATTACTCATCAGCGGTCAATCATGTTGCAAAGTGGCTTTTGTTCGGCACCCCGGTGGTGCTGCTTGTTTTAGCCGACCATCAGCGCCCGCCGTTGCCGGTCGAATGCCTTAATGTGATCTCAATTTCACCGCGTTCGACTCGAGGCCACAAAGAACTGGGAACGATGTATGTCATGACTGGCCAGTTCGAGCGGGCCGTGCCCCACCTGAAGCATCGCACAGAACTGAAACCGAATGACGCAGACGCCTGGTATCAGTTGGGGGCTGTCCTGATCGAAATGGGTCGTACAGAAGAAGCAGCGTCCGCATTAAAGCGTGCGGTCGATATCCAGCCGGACTATCCAGAAGCTCAAAAGAAACTTGACGAAGTTCAATCTGATTTCTGAAGCCTGGCCGGATTTTTCGGGCTTGCCTCGCCGGTGTCCGCTCATCTTCGCTGCATCACGAATGCAATCAGATCGCGCACCTGATCGCGGCTGAGTGCGTCCAGCAGGCCCTCGGGCATCAGGGATTTGCCAGAAAGGACCCGCTCGTCGATCTCAGCAAGGTCAATCACGATCTGTTCTTTACCGGTCTGCACGGTGATGGTGCTTGATGTCTCAGCGATAACCACTCCATAAATCTGCCGTCCGCTCCTAAGCCCAATCGCCGTGACTATGAATTGTCTGGGCACCACTGAGCTGGGATCGATGATATTCCCCAGCAGATAGTCCAGATTGCCGCGATCAGACCCTGTCAAATCGGGGCCGATGGAAGTGCCTTCCCCGTAAAGTTTATGACACGCGGCACATGTCTTTCGAAACAAGGTTGCACCCGCGTCCGGATTCGCTTTCCGTAGTTCTTCCGTGGTGAGCGCGTTCTTCAATTTTGCGACGTCAGCATTTCTGAGTTCGGATGAGCCATTCATCATGCCCCATCTGAATTCGACGACACGGTCAATACCTGGTTCTTTGAATGCCAGCAGTTGCCGAACCTGGCTGGCCGTGAGATCTGCCGGATCGACGTGACCAGCCGTAATGGCCTGCACGAATTCCATGGCATAAGACTTACGGCTTATCATCGTATCACTCGCATGGTCGCGACTGCCGTCCCGAAAATTCGGCCAGTAATCCAGGAGATTCGCCGGAATTCGCGGATCATCGAAATTGGCCAGCGCTTTGACCACGTCCACACAGACGGCACGGTCATCCAGGACTTCAAGCAATACCGAAATGGCCTCGATGTCACGAGCCGCTGCAAGAGCTGCAATGGCGTTGCGGCGAATCGTATGATCCTCGGCTCTGTTGGCGACGATGGCGCGGAGGTCTGCCCTCGCAGTTCCATCGCCAAAGAGCACCGACAGCTCCGAGACGACTCGATTGATCTCCGGATTATTAAACTGATGAAGATTTGCCGCCGTAAGTTTCCAGTTTTCCGGTGCTTCCGCGCGGATCCGACCACACAGTCCCTGGAGAATTCCGTCGAGGAATGCAGCCGTTTGCCGAATTTGCAGATCCTGCTCGTTCGCAGACGCAGAATGTGACTGCAGGCTGCGCTTTTGAAGCTCAGCACTCAGTGCATCACGAGTCTGATCCCAGTCAGACGCCCAGCGGCGAACGTAGTGGTGGAGGAGAGTCGTATCTGCCATCCGGGAGTACTGTGTGTAGTGAAGATAGTTGGGTTCGATTCCATACCAGAGCATTCGGCGAAGCTGCGGATCAAGCGGAGGAACGACACTGTCGTCAGATTGAATAGTGAGTCCGGCTGCAATTTGAGCTCCCAGCGAAATCGGGGAGTCGAACGGGAGCTTCTGCAGCGAGGATGCCAGACACATGCGGACATGCGGCGATGAATCCATGTGACTCATGTCAACCAGAGTCTGCCCGAGCTGAGTCAGAAGATCTGTGTTCGCGACAAGCAGCCGAATCGCAATCCCTCGTGTATGTTCGTGCCGGGACGCAAGAAGGCGTCGAATCGTCTCCGCATCAAACGATTCCGGAAGTACATGACTCATCGCGAGCATGAGCCACGCCAGATTCGCGCTCGTGACCTCCTGTTCATCACTTTCGAACCCTTTTCGATACGGTTCCCAGGTCAACAGCTCATGGGCATCAAATTCTCCGCCGGCTGTCCGCTCAAGCATCAGCCGCATCGCACGTCTTCGAGTCCATTCATTTCTTCCCTGCAGTGCTGCAGTCAGAAGATCCTCATTCGACATTTCCCTGTCGTGGAGGAGGCTGCTTTCAGGCACGGGCTGAATTCGATCGTCCCACGCGATGCGGTAGATGCGGCCACTGGTGCGATGCACGCCATCGAGGTCATGACATTCGCCAAGGTCGGACCAGTCGCTGAGGTACACACAGCCGGTCGGACCGTACGTCAGGCCGATGCCGCGAAACCAGGGCGTGTTGACAGTCAGGAAATTCGGCTCGTGCTTTCCGACGTAAGTACTGCCCTGTGGTTCAAGACGATCACAATTCACACAGCGCCCGTGAGTATTGCACATGAAAATCTTTCCGTGGTATTCGGCCGGAAAGTTGTCGCCGTAGTAGATCATGCCACCGCAATGACTGTGACCTCCACCGAAGTCATCGGTTTTGCCATGGCCGTTTTCGTACCGATCTCCAATTTCAAAATAATGTTTGTGATCACTGCATGGGGCCATGAGTTCGTACAGATGAGGATTCAGGTCCTGACCAGAATCTCGCTCGTAGTGAGCTCCCGGGATGACATGCCAGAGATGGCCGTTGATGTTGTTCGTCATGAACATCTCGCCATGCCTGTCATAGTCCAGTCCCCAGGGATTGACCGTTCCCTGGCAGACAATTTCGAAGTCATGTGTTACCGGATGAAATCGCCAGATCCCGGAATTCATCGGTTGCCGATGTTCAAGCGGCGTGTCCGGTGTTCCGGGCAAAGAGGATTCGAATTGTCCATGCCGTCCATAAAGCCAGCCATCGGGGCCCCACAACAATCCGTTCACAAAATTGTGACGCGCCAATTTCGTCCAGCCATTGAGCATCTCGACAGGCTCACCATCAGGAAAATCATCACCGTCGTTGTCCGGAATGAACGACAGTGTTCCGTCATTGAGAATCCACAGGCCACCGAACCCCCAGGTTAACCCCGTGAGCATGTTGCCCTGATCCCAGAAGACTTTGCGGACGTCATGTTTTCCATCCCCGTCCGTGTCGTGCAGAATGATAATGCGATCGTGATAACGGGAATCCGGATTGCCACGTTCGCCGTAGGTGAAATTCTCAGCAACCCAAATTCGACCGCGATCATCAAAGTCAAACGCGATCGGCTGCTGAACGTCAGGTTCACCGGCGAAAAGCCTGACGCTGAATCCATCGGGCACATCGAACAGGTCCGGCATTTCGTCCAGTGCAGGAGGATCAGTGCCGGGCGAATCCGGGTAGCGTATACGTCGAGACCCCTCGCCCCCGGAGTCACAACCAGCGTTCACGGCCAACAAAATGACGAGCAGCAGACATACGTAGCCAGCGAGACGCCGCACTCCAAGTCCCGACGCGGTGTTTTCTGAGTCTCCTGCTGCCCGTACTCCAGACACAACCTCTCCCGAATTGAATTGCCCGGACCAGGTGTCCGCGTCAGATGTGTGCCAAGAGATAATCTGCTTTGGCAGCAAGTCAGCCCCGGCGACTAGAGCTGTGTCAAGCATCAGAAAAGGGGTCAGGAACCAAT
>JAGQQS010001163.1 GCA_020426105.1 Planctomycetaceae bacterium | reverse complement strand
CATCCCTGCGGGTCTGATAAAGCCCTATGCAGAACCAGTCGAAGTCGCTGCTGAATAGGCGGCGACGGTCGGTCCAGGCTGTGGGATTGGCCTGCGATGTCGGGTTGAACAGTGTACCAACAAAACACGAGCTCTCTTTATGTCCGATAACAACGATCTCAATCAAAAGCAACGTGAACTGCAGGCCTTGAAGGCTAAAGTGGCCGCGTTGGAACACGAACTGGCCGATGAGCCGATGATTCCGCCGGACTGGACGCCTGCGAAATTCTACAGCGGCTACTACGTGACTGTCGGGTTCATCCTTGGCGGTTTCGCCGCGATGGTGAGCCTGCTGTTTAACGTCATCGGATCAACAGTTGCCGGTAAGCATTCGCTGGAAATCATCCGCGTGTACCTGACGTTTCCGCTTGGTGAACGCGCGTTGCCGTTGGGCAATCAAAATGCCGACTCCGCCTTCGTGATCAGTGATGGCACCATTCTGGCTCTTGGGTGTTGTCTCTACATCGGCACAGGAATGGTGCTCGGCAGTCTGTTCCATACTGTGATCTGTCGCTTTGCCGAACACAAATCGCTCGCTGTACGTCTGATTCTGGGATCGGTACTTGGGGCCGTGGTCTGGTTCGTGAATTACTACCTGATTTTATCGTGGCTGCAGCCTGCTTTATTTGGCGGCAACTGGATTGCCAATAACGAATATCTCCCATGGTGGGTGGCACTGGCCACACATCTTGTGTTCGGCTGGTCCATGGCGGTGATGGCACCTTTTGGAGCTTATGTTCCGTACCGCCGACCGACGGCAGCGTAAGCGGAACGGCGAGTTTCGGGCGGGGATTGACTCGCCATTTGAAAACAGGAACCGAACTTAGCCCGATAAACACTCCGAGCACTGTCTGGCTGTGAATTTTGTGAAGGCAACAGTGGTACGGACCTGTCATGGCGCCCGGCTGATACCGGGTGCTCGCCGGAAATTAACTTAATCTCTCATCGAAGTTCATAAACATGAGCGCATCAGCAGTCACGACTCAGTCAAAACCACAGGAAGATCTTGTTGATACAAAAATCATCAAGTTCTATTTTATCACTGCATTGATATTTCTGACGACTTCAATGCTGGCCGGTTTGCTCGTCGCGATG
>JAGQQS010001162.1:2598-3606 GCA_020426105.1 Planctomycetaceae bacterium | reverse complement strand
CCGGAACCTGGGAGTCTGTCCGATTACAGGGAGGGCGAGGCTCCTGCCGAGCCGAGGGAGGTGACAAGTTCCACGTTTCTCGCGGCTCAGCAGGAGTTTCGCCCTCCCAAACAGGCACCTAAAGAGGCTCTCAGACAGACTCCCAGGACCGGATTCAGGAGAAAACGAGTCTTATTTTTCGAGCGGCTGCACCAAAGTTCCCGCATCACGCTGACCTGTGCCGCGGTGCGGGCCTTCACCGAGTTCTTTCTGAATAGCTTCGGCCAGCGTCTGCAATCGCGCAACAACGTCCGGATGCTGCCCGGCCACATCAATCAACTCGGAAGGATCGGAATTTAAATCAAAGAGTGCGAGATCAATTTTCCCGGTGTCGTACTTTACAGGAATTCCACCAGTGCCGCCGGCACGACCATTCAGCGTTCGATATTCGTGCGGCAGATGCAGCTTCCACTGACCGCTGCGCACGGCATGCAGATTGTGTCCCCAGTAGAAGTAATAGGCTTCATGCGGCGATTTCGCATCGGCTTCACCCGCCAGTAACGGCCAGATATCCTTGCCATCGATCGGTCGTTCAGGCAGCGGGGCACCGATCAGCCGGGCCACGGTCGGCAGCATATCAATGGTCATGGCCGGTTCAGAGCAGGTGGAATCGGCAGGAATCCGGCCCGGCCAGTGTGCCAGAAACGGCACCCGGCAGCCTCCGTCGAACATCGTTCCTTTGCCTTCCCGCAGCGGATGAGCTGAACCAGCATGATCTCCGTAGCTCAGCCATGGTCCATTGTCGGAGGTAAAGATTACCAGCGTGTTCTGATCGATGTGGCTGCGTTTCAAAGCGTCGAAAATCTGGCCCACCGACCAGTCGATTTCCATGATCACATCGCTGAACAAACCCTTGCCACTTTTTCCTGCATGCTTCTCCGACACATACAGCGGGACATGCACCATCGAATGCGCAAGATAAAGAAAGAACGGCCGTTTGGCATTTCCTTCGATGAAGCGGACAGCGCG
>JAGQQS010001162.1:325-2511 GCA_020426105.1 Planctomycetaceae bacterium | reverse complement strand
GGAAGATGCGGCCAGCGTTTCAGCCGTTCATCGAGCGACAGATGCATAAACTCCGGGTGATATGGCCACATATCGTTGCTGTAGGGGAGTCCGAAATATTCATCGAAACCATTTTGCAGTGGAAGAAACTGCGTGTGATGCCCCAAATGCCATTTGCCGAAGCAGGCGGTGGCATAATTCTGTTGCTGGCAGAGTTCCCCCAGTGTTGTTTCGTCCGCGTGAATCCCCACCTTCGATGCGGGCCCCAGAGCTCCCTGGATGCCAACGCGGATGTTGTAGCAGCCGGTCAGCAGACTTGTACGAGAGGCCGAGCAAACGGCCTGGCTCACGTAGAAATCGGTGAATCTGCGACCTTCATGCGCCATGCGGTTGAGATGAGGCGTGAGCGTTGCGTCGCCTCCAAACGGACCAATATCCGCGTAACCCATATCGTCCATAAAAATGATGACGATGTTCGGTGTCGGCGGAACATTCTGTGGTACGTCTGAGGCAAAGAGTGAGCAGGCATGAAATGCTGTCGCGAGACACAAAATGCAGCGGAGCGACAACAAGAGGAGAGCATCGCTGAATCGCCAGGCTCTTTCGTCCGCAATCTGTGACCACAATTCCGCGTGGCGCAGGCCTGGCGACCCTCCGGATCTGCCACAGCCAGCCATCAACCTGAAGTGTCGGAACATACCGCGACCTTTGTACACAGGAGGAATACGGACGAAAAACAGGAGTGATTGACGACTGTGAGGGGAGTTCCCGCGTCTTACCCACAGTCGTCACTTTAGCCATAAATCACAGGCATTTCTATCGAAGCATTCGCAGCCGGGTTTGCTTTCCTCCTGCGATCAGAGATAATCCGTGCGGCGAATAGTTACAAGCCTGCAAAGTCAATCCACAAAGGAGTCTGCGATGTCCCTCAAAACATTGTCTCTTGCCTGCATCTTATTGCTGGCAACACCGCCGGGTTCACAAGCAGCTGACATCTGGGGCCTTAAAAAAGGCACGCCAGAAATGAAATCGGCCACGACCCTGGCATTTGGCCCTGAAGATATTTTGTTTGTTGGAGATGCCCAGGCGGCAACTGTGTTTGCGATCTCAACCGGAGATTCCGAAGGCGATCCTGCTCAGGCCTCAATCAATATTAAGGACCTTCCCAGTTCGATTGGGAGCGTGTTGCACGCGACTAGTGTCGTCATCAACGACCTGGCAGTAAATCCACGCACGGGATCGGCATTCGTCGCCTGTACAGCGGACGGAAAGGCAGCGCTTGTAAAAATTGACGGCGCCGGCAGGATCTCGTCGTTGTCACTTGCCGATGTCAGCTATTCCAAAGTCATGCTGGCCGATGCTCCGGAAGATAAAGTCGTGGGTGAGGGGCGGCGGGCCATGAATCGGCGTCTGGAGTCGATTACCGACATCGCGTTCTTCGAGAACAAAGTCCTGGTATCCGGGTTGAGTAACGCACAATCGCCTTCGACGGTGCGGGAACTCAATTTTCCGTTCACAGAATCTGACAAGGGGATCGGCATTGAGATCTACCACGCAGCTCATGGCAAGTCTGAAGACTACGCCGCGATGCGAACGTTCGTCCCGATGATGATTGACGGCGAACCAAGTCTGCTGGGTGCCTATGTTTGTACTCCGCTGGTCCGGATTCCTGTCAAGGATCTGACTGCGGCGGGTGAAAAAGTGAAAGCCACTACGGTGGCCGAGCTGGGTAACAGAAACCGACCACTTGACCTGGTCGTCTACGAAAAGGACGGAGCATCCCATCTGCTTCTCAGTAACAGCGCACGGGGGGTGATGAAGATTTCGACCGCAGGTCTTAAGGAAAACAGTGGTCTGACTGAACCCGTCAAAGACGGAGGAAAAGCGGGTCAGATGTATGAAGACGTCGCTTCTATGGCGGGAGTTGTGCAAATGGACAAGCTCAATGACCATGCGGCCCTCATTCTGATTCAACCGGAGAACGGAACTCAGGATCTGAAAACAGTCCCGCTCCCATAGTCTCACATGGGTCTGCCCCGGAACTAGGCGTCGCGAACGGGATTCGAAACGACGTGGTGATTTGATCTGCAACTTCAACTGCCGGAGTTTATAATGCCATTGATTCGGAAACGTGGTGGTTTTGCCTCGTGGATTTCGCGAAACCTGACTGACACCGCGATTCTGGCATTATCGATTGTGGCGTTGTC
>JAGQQS010001162.1:0-247 GCA_020426105.1 Planctomycetaceae bacterium | reverse complement strand
ACTTGTTCCAGTTCCCTCCCACGACGCCGGACGGAATACTTGAAGCGGCAACGATGACGCGGGACCTGAATCGTCAGGATGATGCCCGGCTGTTTATTCGAAAGCTGCTGGAACTGCAGCTGAGCGACGCGGAGTGGCGCGCCCTGCGGCGGCGCGCGGGAGCCGGACCGTTTCTTGAATTAAGTTCTGACGCGAAACTGTTGCCGGAGGCCAGAGAACTCTTGCATGCAGTGAATGCCGCCTCCAA
>JAGQQS010001161.1 GCA_020426105.1 Planctomycetaceae bacterium | reverse complement strand
CTGGGGCCAAATGGCGCCGGCAAATCTACCACGATGATGATGATCTGCGGCCTGCTCGCCCCGGATACAGGTGAAGTCCGTCTGGAAGGGCGACGACTCGACCGGACTCGACCCGAAAGTCGCCAGCATATGGGCGTGGTACCACAGGATCTGGCCATTTATCCGGATCTCACCGCGCGGGAGAATCTAAGGTTTTTCGCCAGTCTATATCATCTCTCAGGTGCAGGCCTGCGTCGAAAAGTGGACGAAGCCCTGGATCGCGTAGGCCTCATGGCGCGCGGCGATGATCTGGTGGAAACGTTTTCCGGTGGTATGAAGCGGCGGCTGAATTTTGCAGCAGCCGTGATGCATGATCCCGTGCTGCTGATTCTGGATGAGCCGACGGTCGGCGTCGATCCGCAAAGCCGCGCACATCTGATTGACTGTGTCCGCAGTCTTCAACACAGCGGCACCGCCATTATTTATGCCAGCCACTACATGGAAGAGGTACAACTGGTCTGCACGCGCGCGGCGATTGTCGATCACGGAAAACTTCTCGCGTGTGATTCAATTTCACAGTTGCTGAAGCAAATTCCGTTTGAAGTCGAATTGCGACTGGGTCGGTCGAAACTTCCGGAAGAAATGCTGTTGGGCACTTCTGCTCGAATTGAGCAGGATGGTGATGAGGCAGTCGTACGATTCAGCACGCAGCATGAGGCGAGCGAATTGGCACTGAACAGGGATGTCACTCAGATTCTGACGACGCTCGAACGCCATTCTGTCAGCGTGCGGGCGATCCGAACGCATGAGCCGAGCCTTGAACGACTATTTTTAAAGCTGACGGGGCATCGGTTGCGTGATTAAGATGGATACATTCACAATAATGTTCAAGGATCTGCGTCTGCTTTCACGCGACCGCCGAGCCCTTGTGATTCTGGTAGCGATGCCCATGGTAATTATCGCTATCGTCGGATCATCGACGGGACGACTGCGGGCGAATCGAGAGAAGAGTCGACAGGGGCTGACGATTGAAGTTGCCGATTTCGATCAGTCGGAAACGGCAATTCGGCTGGCCGGATTTCTGGCTGGCTACGAAAACGTCATCCTGCGGACCATTGATATCGCCCACCGAGACGACACATCGACGCTCAAACAACTTGAATGTGAGCGACCTTCCGGTGACGTGGATATGCGACTGGTGATTCAGCCGGGATTTGAAGAAAAGCTTGCTGAAATGTCGACGACGCAGCTGTTGTCGGGAGATAAATCGGTTCGCGAAAAAGGTCTGCAGTCAATCAATCTCAGCCTGACCAGTAATGAATCGGCGGCAGACCCGATGATGGAGGGCCTGGCCAAATCACTCCTGGCCCTGTCATTGCGAAGCGCCATTCTTCCATTGCTGGTACGCGAGAACAAAGTGCCCATGCTCCGCGGAGCGGCACGGGATTCAGTTATTCCTGAACCCTGGGCAGAATCGGAAGCTGCGAGGGCGACCATTGCCGATACAGGCAATCGTGTGTATCAGTTTTTCATTCCAAGTTACACGGTGCTGTTTGTCTTCTTCCTCGTGAATATCATGGGACGATCGTTTCTGGGAGAACGAGACACTGGCACGCTGCTTCGATTGCGAATCTCCCCAGTCGCCCCTGTTGCGATTCTGATGGGGAAGACGCTTCCGTTTTTTGTGCTGTCCCTCGTGCAGACAACCATTCTGATGGTTTCCGGACGACTGCTGTTCGGTATGTCGTGGGGTCCACAACCGCTGCTGTTGATTCCGATTATGCTCTGCACTTCTGCTGCGGCCACAGCACTTGGATTGATGTTTGCCACCCTGGCGAAAACAGAATCGCAGGTGTCATCGTTTGGTAATCTTATTCTGCTCTCCAGTGCCGGAATCAGCGGCTGCCTCGTGCCCCGGGCATGGATGCCGCCATTGAGTCAGAAAATTAGCCTGTTCACTCCGCACGCGTGGGCTCTGGACGCCTACAGCGAATTGCTGACAAAGGAAATGCCGAACATAAATACGATTGCGCAATCCTGTGGCATGTTGCTGCTGTTCAGTTCAGCGTTTTTTATCGTGGGCATGTACCGCTTTCGCGCTGACGGCTGAAGTGCATGGACGAGTGCTTTCTCCGTTCGTCGTTCATTCCGTCCGCAACGTTAACGCCGTGAATCATTTGTTGTCGTGGTTTCAACAGCTTAGTCGAAGTCCCTTCTCCCCTGACAAGGGGAGAAGGTGGCCGACAGGCCGGATGAGGGGTCTTAAATTGGTTCAAGTAACGGATTCAAAAAAAGACATTTTTGAATTCCTTTCGGTGTGGCAGATGTGTTTTGTGGGGTGGTGTTGTCTGGAGGCGCCGATGGGGGCCAGCCCCCAAACCCC
>JAGQQS010001160.1 GCA_020426105.1 Planctomycetaceae bacterium | reverse complement strand
GTCAGCTACGTCACTGCAGGCTCTGCCGTGAACGTGAATCTCGCGACTAAAACAGCCTCTGGTGGCGCAGGCAATGACACGCTGGACTCGATTGAAAACGTGATTGGCTCAAACTTCGACGACTTCATCATGGGCGATGCCAACGACAACACGCTTGATGGCATCGGAGGCCTGGATACCATTTTTGGTGGTGGCGGAATTGATATTATTTTGAATGCGTGAAACCTCATCGGGCAGTTCCCAAGGAGGAGACGCCGCACTCTGCAGCACGCGTCCGTGGGTCAAAATCTGCGGAATGCCTGGTTCACAGGGCTTCGGATTAGCAATGAGCGTTTAACTCATTAGGGGGGCATTCGCGGATCGCAGGAGAAGCCTCGCTTCAAAGCGGCGCGTAACGATTTGAATTGTCCGGGGCAGATGACTAGATTGCAGCATGGGTTTCGCGGTTAGCGAAACTATCCGTGTGTGGAGCGTGTAATGAAGTCGTTGGCGTTGGTTGTTGTACTGTTCGTGTGTATATCGGGAGTTTCAGCTCAGTCTGTGGTCGACGCGACCAGAACAGATGGGATACTTCCAACGCCACCGTCCGATTCTGCGAAGACGCTGCGTACGAAACCGGGTTTCCGGGCGGAACTTGTCGCGGCTGAGCCTTTGATCGAAAGTCCGGTTGCGATTGCGTTCGGAGTCGATGGGAAACTGTGGGTGGCTGAGATGTGTGACTACCCGCTGGGAGAATCTCCCGACGGAGGCCGCATCAAATGCCTGTATGACGAGGACGGAGATGGGCATTACGATCGTTCTGAGATCTTTTTGAAGGGTTTGCCATCTCCAACCGGTGTGACGGTCTGGCGGAACGGAGTTCTGATCTGTGCGGCGCCGGATATACTGTATGCCGAAGATACAAACGGCGATGGAACGGCAGATAAAGTTGAAAAACTCTTCACAGGCTTTGCAACTCACAACTTTCAGGCCAGAGTCAACAGTCTTGAATATGGACTCGACGGCTGGGTCTATGGTGCCTGCGGCCTGTTCGGCGGAGACATCACATGTGTGAAAACTGGTGAAGTCGTTTCCATCTTTCAACGCGATTTTCGAATTGATCCGGATTCGGGCGTTATCGAAGCAGCGACTGGTGCCACGCAGCAGGGGCGTGCCCGCAATGACTGGGATGACTGGTTCGGCTGCGATAACCTGACCATGTTAAAACACTATCCACTGGCGGATCATTACCTGCGACGAAATTCCTATTTAACGCCGGCCACGACCGTAATACCGATCGCCGCGGGGCCGGAGCCGGGTCGGCTGTTTTCCGTTGCCAAACAAGTTCTATTCATGCTTTCCGGGCCACCCGGGCGACCAACAGCAGCATGCGGACTGGGGATTTATCGTGATGACCTGTTCGGCCAGGAATACTATGGCAATACGTTCACGTGTGAGCCTGTCAATAACCTCGTCCATCGTCAGATTCTTTCTGCCGATGGTGTGACGTTCAAAAGTCGTCGAGGCGATGACGAACAGGATCAGGAGTTCCTCGCCTCAACCGATCCGTGGTTTCGCCCCGTTCAGGCACGTACCGGGCCGGATGGTGCATTGTGGATTGTGGATATGTACCGGTACGTGATTGAGCATCCGATGTGGATTCCTCCGGATACACTGGCCAAACTGGATCCACGCGCAGGATCAACGATGGGTCGCATTTATCGCATCGTGCCGGATGGAACCCCGCTCAGAATGGTGCCCGCA
>JAGQQS010001159.1 GCA_020426105.1 Planctomycetaceae bacterium | reverse complement strand
CATCAGTCGGCGATCTGCAGCCAGTGACACAGTCAGCGGATGAAGGCGACATCGATCAATTAATTAGTTCATTCTTTGGAGGTTCAGGCCAGACGGATGCATCAACCGAGCGCAAGGATTCACCGCGGCAGCTTAGAATGCTGCGTTCGACACTCCCCATGGAAATACCCGAGTTTCGTGAAATTGTCGCCGTGTTCGTTGATGGCCTGGCCGAGTCACTCGCCAGACTGCGGCATGCGCAGATTTGCATGGACTATCAACAAATACGCGAATTGGCCCATCGCCTGAAGGGTACCGGCGGAACCGTTGGCTTCGCGGACTTCACTGAGCCATCTCGCAAACTACAGATCGCTGCCGAATGTCATGACGATGATACGATCGAAGACATGATTACAGAACTGGAAGCGATTGCGGCGCGGATCGAACGGGATGAACTGACGCTGACTTGACAACGATCGGCAGCGCACAGCCAGCGATCGTCGTCGGCTTTATGCAGACCCGGTCGATACGGATGGCCGTGGGGGCTTCAGCGAGGTCGGTCCGTCACATCACGTGCGACTGCAAAAATAATTCTGTCTTCGGGAACAGACTTCGCGGTCCATTCAAACCAGCGCCAGTTGCCGTCGGCAGCAGCATAGCGATTCTGAAATTGAACAACCGGTTGCCCGCGCAACAGACGGGACATCACGTCTGCCGTTTGAGCACGATCTTCAGGATGCACAAAGTCCATGAATGGGCGCGACAGCAGCACTTTTTCCTCGTACCCGAGGACGCGGGAAAAATTGGAATTTACGCGGCGAAAATAGCCATCCAGGCCAGCGATACAGAACAAGTCCAGACTGAGTTCGAAGAATCGTTCCAGATCACTGCCCGCACGCTGCAGCAGAGACTCCAGATACAAAGTCAGTTCGCCGGCGACAATGCCCGCATCGGCCGGGCGGGCATCCGGATCCCGCGACAGGCACTTGATCGCGAGCCGCACCAGGACACCGTCCGCGCCGCTGTTAACCAGGGCTGCATATGTCTCGCGGAGATCGGCTTCGATTGCCTTTAAACACACGTTGCGAAAATTTGCCCCGCGGTACGGCGGACTGCCCGTGAGGATTTCACACAGCATTCCACCCAGTCCAAACACGTCCGATCTCACATCCGAACAATGCCCGCGAGCCTGCTCCGGAGACATATAAGCCGGAGTTCCCCAGACCGCTCCGTCAGGCAGATCGACAAACAGGTCGTGTGCTGCGATGCCTGTTCTGCTGTCAATATTTTCCGCTTGTGGCAACGCAGGTGTCTCGGAGAGTTTTTCCGAAACAGGCTTACAAAGTTCCGTCGATGCCCGCGCCAGCCCCCAATCCATCAGATGCACTTCTCCAAATGCTCCTACCATGATATTTGACGGTTTGATGTCCAGATGAATCACACCACACGCGTGAGTGTAAGACAAAGTCTGACAGACCAGTTCGAAGATGTTCAACAGCCGAGGAAGGTCGTCCTGTGTTGTCTTCCGGGCTGCAAGCAACTCGGCCATCGATTTCCCTTTCACAAGCTTCATTGCGAAAAAAGGCCGATTGTCGGACGATGTCCCTGTCTCGTAAATCGGGACAATGCCCGGATGCTGCAGACGCCCCGTGATCCGCGCTTCATTTGTGAACTGCTGGTGAAGATGCGCCTTTCCGGAATGTTGCCGGCGGAGCAATTTGATCGCAACTTCACGGTCCAGTTCGAGATCACGGGCCTCAACAATGATGCCCATCCCGCCCTGGGCAATCACTTTCCGAAGTTGAAAACGCCCCAGAATGGTGCCTTCGAGTTCAGTGTCCCCTTCGGGTAACACCTGCTGGTCCTCCTGAGTCAGCACCGTCGTCCGTGAACCAGGGTCGCCCGGTTGGCTGGCTTTTTCGAGATCTGTGTGCTCCTCGAGCAGAAACGGATCCTCCCAGCCAATAACTCCGGCGTCAGGGCCTGTGCCGGTTGGCGTTACTGCTGAGTTTGTGTTTCCCGGTGATGCGTCGGCAGTGATCTTCCGCTTACCAGACTTACCAGTCGGTTGCTCATCAAGGTTCATAGCGGCCTTTCTGAGGCTTGACAGAGCACGAGGTCATATTCGTACCAGTCCAGCAGAGTCATGTCCGAAACGACGATTTGCGGAGAACGCAGGAAACATGTTGGTCCGAATTGACATGCAGCGAGTCATCATTTCACCATGCATCCCTGCAATTTGCAAGGCGGTAAGAACAATGAGTACGTTCGCAGGCTATTGCGTCGCCCACTTCCCGCGTAGAGATCGTGCAGCTTTTAAATTGGTAGTT
>JAGQQS010001158.1 GCA_020426105.1 Planctomycetaceae bacterium | reverse complement strand
GATGGTGAACTGCAGCGTATCTTCAAATGCGACGATATGTCCGGTGTCCACAATGTGCTCACCATCGACTTCAATTTCATAGATCGCCCCAAAACTGCTCAGAAACAGATCACCCGCTCCTGAACATTTCAGCCAGAACATACTCTCACCACTGAACAGCGCCTTGCCAAGACCCTGCCAGGTAGCGTCGATCTCGATGTCTGTGTCAGAGGCGAGCCAGCTGGCGCCCTGCACAATCAGCGAGCCGCCTGTAAGCGGAAAATGCAGGATGTCACCCAGCATGCGCGGTCCGATAATCAGCGACTGATTGTTATCTGTCGCAGTGAAATGATTCAAAAACAGGTTCTCACCGGCCAGCATTCGCTTCAGGGCCTTGCCGAGACCACCACCGCTGGAACCTTTCTTTTTTGTGGTCGTTTCCACTTCGAATTCCGGCGTCATCGCAATCATCGCCCCGACTTCGCAGGTGACCGATTCGCCATCATTCATGTTCAGCTGTGCCACGGACGCCGCCGGGCGGGAAAGAATTTTGTGCTGCATGTGTTAGTTCTGCATTGAAAACGGAGACGAAAATGGCCGACTCACAATCGGACGTGCAGATGTGCGAAAGGAACTCTTTAAAGGGCCGCCACCGGGCGGCGCTACCACAGATGCGAATTGGTCCACGCGGCTAACCCGCTAAATGATCGTGACTGCATGTAGATTCGCCCAGGGCCAGTGACGCGCGTCACGAGCCCCTCACCGCTCAACAGACTGGTGAGTACGCTGCCTGCCATTCCGATCCGAATACCAATCGATGGTTCGTAGGCGACCAGATGTCCGGAATCAACAATGTACTCCTCACTGACTTCACGAATGAAAATGCCCCCGTAGGCCCCAAACCAAACACGACCTTCTCCGCTGACTTTCAGGCGAAACAATCCTTCGCGAGCGATTCCCATCTTGATACCAGCCCAACCAAGTCCCAGCTTGACGCCCGGATCACACGCAAGGAAAGCGCCTGGTTGCAGAAACATGGTCGTGCCCCTGAGATCGATGCATTCAATGTCGCCGGGAAACGGTTGAGTCAGTATCAGCTCTCCCGGCCCTTCTGCCGTGAACACATTGACAAACATGGATTCCCCGCCAAAGACTCGCTTTGCGATACCCTTCAGCATGCCGCCGCTCCAGCGCGTCGTCATGCGAATGGTGGCACTCATGCTGGCCATAGCATCCGCTTCCGCAATTATTTCATCGCCGGGCACCATCGACACGCGGATATTCGCAAATGCGGGCCGGTTTCGGATTTCAGATTCCATCAGCGACGCGCTCCCGTTGAAACTGGACATTTCTTAGTGCAACAATACTTTCAGCGTTGTGATTCGATCAGAGCAGCCGATTAGGCAAGCGGCAGAAAAGAATTTACCGTAGTGGACGAGGCCACGAGTCCCCGACAAGAATT
>JAGQQS010001157.1 GCA_020426105.1 Planctomycetaceae bacterium | reverse complement strand
AATTTACAGTAGTGGACGAGGCAACGAGTCCCATACGAATTTACGGTAGTGGACGAGGCAACGAGTCCCATCAGAATTTACGGTAGTGGACGAGGCAACGAGTCCCGTTCAGCCATGCAACTGCTGGGACTCGTGGCCTCGTCCATGACGATTCATCCCCTTTTCTGAGGCCCGATCTGTGAACGGCCATAACCACGATTTGACGCAAGCTTTAAAGACAAATTCATAATGACTCAGATACGACGACAAACCCGCGTCAAACTCCGTACGTGGCTGACAGTGCAACTTCTATTCGGAGGCGGCTTCGCTGCTTCATGGTTTATGTTGCCAGGATTTCAGCAACAGGAAGTGATTGCTCATCTCACCCACAAACCATGCCCGCTGGACGTGACATTACAGACTGTACGGGCGACGACCGTAGAATCGCTGTATGATGACGCCGAAGTTGTTTCCGAGGCAGAGCTTGCAGCCGTTCTGAAGAAGATTCTGCCGCGCTTCAGCCGTGATCACCTGCGTCCGAATCTTGTCGAACACGCGTTGCGAACGTGGGGCTCAGAGATTGAGTTTACGAATCCGGACATCATTTCCGGACCGCAGATGAAGGAGTTTCTGACGGACATGGCAAAATTTGTCGATTCATGGGGAAAGAATGCGAATCCTCTGATGATTGCGAATGAGGATGGCGTGTACGTGCGGTTTGCTGAGGACCGATCCGCATCGGTGCATCACGATCATACACTCGCCGCTCTGACTGAAGCCGGCTTATCTCTGGAAGACTCTGTATTCACCACGGCCCGCGAACTGCATGTTCGCAATATCGTCACTGAAGCGATGCGGGACTTTCACCTGGATGAACGGGAAACGGAATGGTCCGTCATGTCGTTTGCACTCTGGCTGGCACCGCAGAAAACCACGACATGGCATAACGGTGAGGGGCGAAGAATCACGTTCGATATGCTGGCGGAACGTCTGATGCGAAATCACAAACGCGATGGTGTGTGTCTGGGAACGCATCGAATCTATTCACTGATGCTGTTAGTTCGACTCGACGACGAGAGCGGCGGACAACTCATCACACCTGAAACTCGCGCGCAGATTATGGGGTATCTGACTACAGTACGCGATATGATTGCCGCGTCGCAACAGCCAGATGGTTCATGGACATCAAACTGGACGGACGGAGCTGACTCCGTCAGGAAGACGGATCCGAATGAGCCCATGTCAAAACGCGTGATTGCAACCGGGCATCATCTGGAATGGCTGTCCATCGCCCCCGTTGAACTGCATCCGCCCCGAGAGCGGATACTGAAGGCTGCTGACTGGCTGGTGGCAAATGTCGAGACTACGCCACAGGATCAGATTGATGCAAACTACACATTCTATTCGCATGTCGGGAAGGCACTGGCAATGTGGCGACGGACATCGCCTGCGCAGTTCTGGATTCAGTGGCGCAGTGAACATCCGGAGTGCGAGATATTTGAACCCCCCATGGTGACGTCGGATACTGAACAGACATCCGGTAGTGAAGCAGGGCATTAGTGGCTGTCTGGCCTTAAAAAACAGGTCGAAAACCTAAAGCCAAACAGCCCGAAGCATGCTCGGCACCTCTGGTTCCTGCCACCTCTTTTAAGCCAACACCAATTTCTGGCCGTGGCAGAGCACTAAATATCTTACTTTGAAAATCTGTTGTGTTTGACTGGAAATTATTTGACTGGTGACAGATATTCCGTACGGTCACACTGGAGCAGTGATGCCGGAGCAGTCTGATCCGCTTGGAAAACCATCAGGGACAGGTGAGTAATCTTGATCACTTCATCTCGACACGAATTTCAATTGCTCATTACCGACGACAACGCCGCTTTTCGCCAGGTCCTGCGGGAAGTCCTCGAAGATCGCCCATTCCTCGTCCTGCACGAGGCGGAATCCGGAGAAGAAGCCGTCGATGTAGTCCAGCGTCAGCGGATCGACATTGTACTGCTTGATATGCATATGCATGTCATGACAGGAATCGAAACGATGCGGGAACTCAAACGAATGGACGTCACGCGTCCCTGCATCCTGCTTACGTCGGACACCAGTGACGACGTGAAACGGGACGCGCGGGAAGCTCAGGCATTTTCCGTTCTGAAGAAACCGGTTCCCCGCCGAGAACTGGTGGAAACGGTTTCCAATGCGCTGGCAACAGCGTACAACGCATTCGACTTCAAGCCGTTGTGCTGAATCTGGCTGACAGGACAATTTGGCGAACGGCGCGACGTCGGCCCAGGGATATAAAGCTGATTTGGCCGAGCTGATGACAGTGGCGGTTGCACCACAGACATTTCAACAGATTTCGACAAACAGCAGATTCGTGAAATCCTTGCTCGGCGTCGCGTCTGATTGCGGTCCGAAGTACCAGGAACCCCTGACAAAACCTGCGTGAACCGCGACCGATGTCCGGACGGGCCTAAGGCGAACGGCGGATATCAATCCCCGATGGTTGCCCTTCGATCACGAAAAATCAAGGGACTGACCTGCAACGCTCACCGCAGAAATTCCTAAAGTCCACGTCATCGGACGGCGCGGCGAGTATAAACTACATCCGTCACTCCAGCAACAAGAGTGCATTTGGCTGGATCCATGGTTACAATTACCGGACGAAATCCATGGTCATTCAATCCCACAGATCAAGACCAGTGAATCACTGATGTCTTCACTTCCCAGTGCATCCAGATCCTTAAATCCTCCTTCCTGCAGGGGAAATGAGTCCGCGACAGTCCGTCCAAATAACGGAGCGCATCGATTAAGCATCTTCCGCCACGTCAGGCTACTCGGCTGTCACGGCCACACAACTCTGCGATGGCTGATTTTACTGTGGACGGTGAGCCAGGTTCACATGTCTGCCCCCCACGTTCAGGCCATGACGGCGGACATCGAAGGCGAACAGTTCTTCACAGATAAGATTGAGCCCCTGCTGAAGGCGCATTGTCTGGAATGTCACTCACATGCGGCCGATGAAATGTCCGGCGGTCTGACGCTCGATTCACGCAGTGGCTGGTCGACTGGTGGAGAACATGGACCGGTCATTGTCCCCGAGAAACCTGAAGAGAGTCTGCTGATCAAAGCCATTCGCCATGACGACCCAACTCTCAGGATGCCGCCGGATGAAAAACTTTCCGCCGCCAGTATTGAGTTGCTCGTCGAATGGATTCGTCGCGGGGCTCCTGATCCCAGACAAACACCGGTCAAGTCGAAGCCTGACGGTGATCCCCTGGACTGGTGGTCGTTGCGTCCTCTGATCCGCCCCGAATTACCGG
Organism: Planctomycetaceae bacterium; assembly: GCA_020426105.1. Classification (GTDB taxonomy): domain Bacteria; phylum Planctomycetota; class Planctomycetia; order Planctomycetales; family Planctomycetaceae; genus SXXK01. The sequence goes on along the minus strand of JAGQQS010001157.1, from coordinate 237 downwards.
GCTCGGCGGATACCAATCCGATTGATCACTTCATCCTGCAGGAGCTCGAACGGCGGCAACTCACACCAGTCCCGGAGGCCGACCGGCGGACGTTGATTCGCCGGGTCTATATTGATCTGCACGGACTTCCTCCGGAACCGGATGCGGTCACGGCATTTGTCGCAGATCCTGATCCTGAAGCGTACGAAAAACTGGTGGACCAACTTCTGACGTCGGAACGATATGGCGAGCGCTGGG
>JAGQQS010001156.1 GCA_020426105.1 Planctomycetaceae bacterium | reverse complement strand
CCACTTCCATGGAAAGCGAGTGGCCTTTTCAAAATCTTTCGCGACGGCAGAATAGTAAGGCTTCAAATCCACCAGCACCGCCTCAGCCCGCTCAGACGCTGCCGCACCATCGGCATCGGCAGTTAACGACCCATCCACGACGGAGATTTCGGGAGGCAGTGCTGGCGAATCGGTCACGTCACATTTCTCGGATGGCTGCGAATCCTGTTCGCCAATGAATACTGCGTCAGCGGTGTCCAAGTCAATTAACTTTCTGATAGTCGCAATGCCGTGTTCTAAGGCGCGCAAAGTGTCCTGCACGCCCTGACTCTGCAGGCCGCTGAATTTAGAGACGAAACTCTTACCCTGGGACGCAACATGACCAAAACTTCGGTTAAGTTTGGTGTTGGAACGATTCTGCTCAACGTCTTCTTTCAAAGTCCGGACTGTTTCGTAGAAGTCGCTGCTGATCTGCAATACTGATTCATCTTTAATTTCGAGCAGCAACTTCAATGGGGTACGTTGCTGGAATTCCTCGATGTCTCGAAGCATTGCGTCGATCATCGGGAGCAACTCCGAGCGACTAGGTGTCAATGCGAACGGACCAAGCTCCTTGGATTGTCCGGTCGTCGGTTCGGATGTCGCGTGGAGGTAAAAGGAAATGAATCTACGATGGCCGCTGTCGCGTCGGGGAAACGGCCCACAGAGGTATCCCGAACCGCCCGGTAGTGGTGATATGATCGCAACCCTCCATTGTTCTTCATTAACACCGGGGATTCCGCCGACGACGGCGCTATCATCATGGTCGATGAGTCGTTCATTCCAGACACACTCAAAGACTTTCTCAACACCTCGCATCTGCGGCTTGATCTCTATCGTGGTTCCAAACTCAATATCCGTTTTATTTAACAGAGATGCGGATGGCACTTCGAATGTGCCGCCACTATGAAACGTCGCCGTCCGATTGAGTGTGGTCTCAATCGTATGAGACCCCAGGATTTTCAATGTTTTGCTGTCCTTCATTTTTTTTAACTGTTCATCAAGATCCGTCGGAGCGAGCGATGGTTCGGCGTCGATTTCCCTCTCCTTCATAAAATTTGCATCGGTCACGTCAAACATGGTGAGCGTCACCTTTTGCACGTTTTTCCCGATTTGGCCGACGTCCAGAGATTCCGGCGGTTTCGGAGAAAACGCTGACGCATCCTGTCCACCTTGTGACGGTGTCCAGTTCAAATTCGGATCCAGCAGTTCTTCAACTCTGCGATCCACAATCCGGTCAACAATCCGTTCGCGTGTCTCAATCGCCTGCTGCATGCGCTGCAGGCGGCGAGTGAATTCTGCGAGTTCAGCTCGTTGAATTTCCTGGCGAGCCACGAAGGTCTGTTGCACAAGGGCTCGAAGATCGGCCCGCAGTTTTTCTGAGTCGGGGTGATCTTTGCCTTGCTTCTTTTCGACCACTCGAACCTGCTCGGCCAGCTGCAGCACAGGTTGTTCCAGAGCATCGAGCTGGCGACGATATTCGGCGATGGATGTTATTGGCTGTTCGACGGCGTCGATCACGGATCCCATCGATACGCTGATATCGTCAGCAATGCCTTCCTTGCGCTTCCGAACACTTTCATTGAATGCAAGTTGCCGATACATCTTTGCCTTTTCAACCATAAGGATTGCATGTGGCTCGTTGGTTTGTAATTCTCTGGCTTTCTTCCCAACCAACTCAGCTTCCGCAAAGCGCCGACCCTTAATTAACTGATTATATTGGTTCACCAACTCGTTGAACTGTTTCAGTTTTTCGATCTCTTCCTCCAGGCTTGTGATTTGAGACTTGATGGGCTCGCTGACTTCAGTACCGTCGTTGTGCGTTTTTTGTGGCGACGCTTCCTGCGCTGCGACTGTGCTGTTGCTGAAGGACAGGAGGATTGAGGCAATTACTAATGGAAGCCAGCAGACTGACTGCGATCGGAATCGACTGAGTGTCTGTGTGGTATTCACGAATGATCTCCAGTTGATTAAGATGGAATCTACGTTGACTTGCGGGATGCCGTTTTCATAAGCGACATGTTCTGTCGGCCCTTCAGGCCTTTTGTTTGTTGTGTGCAAATAACCGGTGGCTCACGCCACCGGCAATGGATGTGTCGGGCCGCTGGCCCTGAGTCGCACTCAGGGTTCGAGTGACGGTTGGATTCATTGTCTTGTTGGTACGGTAAATCTAATCTGCGCTTCAGGCCCGGAGGGCTGGCACA
>JAGQQS010001155.1 GCA_020426105.1 Planctomycetaceae bacterium | reverse complement strand
GCAGAACTGGGATTCGAACTGATCGAACCGCTGCGTGACCTGTTTAAAGACGAAGTACGTCGCATGGGGCTGGAGCTGGGATTGCCGGATGTGATGGTCTGGCGGCATCCGTTCCCCGGTCCGGGCCTGGCCGTGCGTTGCCTCGGTGAGGTTACCGAAGAACGCCTGCGAATTATTCGTGATGCCGATGCCATTCTGATTGAAGAACTGCATCTCGCAGGTATCTACCGCGAAATCCAGCAGGCGTTTGTGGTGTTGCTTCCCGTGCAGTCCGTGGGTGTGATGGGGGATGATCGAACGTACGAAAATGTGGCCGCCATTCGCGCCGTGCAGTCCGAAGATTTCATGACAGCCGACTGGTATCAGTTTCCACATGAGATTCTGGCAAAGATTTCCACCCGGATCATCAATTCCGTTCGAGGCATCAATCGTGTGGTCTACGATGTGAGTTCGAAACCACCAGCGACCATTGAGTGGGAGTGACACGATTAAGACCATCCTGCTCATGCGTCATGCGAAAGCCGCAGCGGCCGCCCCGTTTGAGTCTGATTTTCAGCGATGCCTCACGGCCGATGGACTACGTGTGGCGACCGAAACGGGCATCGCTCTCCGCGACTGCGGAATTCACATTGACCGTGTCATCGCCTCGGCCGCCGTACGCACCTGCCAAACGGCTGACCTGGTGACGGCCGCTATGGTATTGGCCCCAGAACGACTTGATTTCGATGAGCTCTACCTGGCACCGGCCCAAAAGTTTGAAGCGACCCTCTGCGAACATACTTTTGAAGACGAGTCCTCCGTGCTGGTCGTCGGCCACAATCCCGGAATCGCCAGTCTGATGGGCCGCTGGACGGATCGAATTGCGGCAGTTTCACCGGGAACAGTTGCTGTTTTTGAGTCCTCCGCCGATACTTGGCAGGACGTTCGAAAGATTCATGTTCATATTCCTGAACTGGTCTGTCTGCTGCAGGATGGTAAAATCGCATGGCGGCGGGATAAAGCAAACCCATGAACTGGAATTGCCGGAATCATCATGTTTCCCGACTCGCCACCCGCTCCGGACTTTCCTGACGAACTCGTGGCACTGGTGGCACTTTCCCTTGCCGCCGGCATCGGCCCGAAGACGCAGACCTCATTACTGGAACAATTCGGGACGGCGTGCCATGTGTTGGCCCAGCCCGAAGACGTACTCCTGCAGGTCCATGGCATCGGCCCCAAAACCGCAGGTTCCATTCGCAGCAGCAGCCTGCTCACCGAAGCCCGGTTGTTACTCAACGAATGCCACGCTCTGGAAATTGATGTACTCGATCAATTCCACCGGGATTACCCCCAGCGACTTCGCGAGATTTGTGATTCACCTGCCGTGCTGTATCGCAAAGGCGTACTGCTGCCGCAGGATGAACTGGCGATCGGCATTGTGGGATCGCGACGCTGTACCGCCTACGGCCGCAGACAGGCCGAACGCATGGCTGCCGCGTTGTCGCGTGCCGGATTCACAATCGTCAGCGGTCTGGCCCGTGGCATTGACGCCGCCGCGCATCGCGGTGCCCTGAAATCAGGGGGCCGCACGCTCGCCATCCTTGCAAGCGGAGTCAAAACGATTTATCCACCGGAACACAAAGAACTTGCCAATGAGATTGCTCAGCAGGGAGCATTGCTGAGCGAAATGCCGCTCGAACAACGTCCGTTGCCGGGTCTGTTTCCGCAGCGAAATCGAATCATCAGCGGCATTTGCCTGGGCGTGATCGTTATCGAAGCAACTCGCAGCTCAGGAGCACTGTACACCGCACGGCATGCGCTTGAGCAGGGCCGGGAAGTGTTTGCCTTACCTGGTCCGGTTGACAGCCTGGCAAGCGAAGGGTGTCATGAGCTTATTCGCGACGGCGTGACTCTCGTCCGGAATGTCGATGATGTTTTGAGCGAGCTGGGCCCGCTGCCAGTGCCATCGACGCAGTCCGCCAGTGTTACAATCCACTCACCGCGGGAACTGGCACTGACGGCCCAGGAATCGGAAGTGCTGAATCATATTGGTTCGCAACCGGTTTCGATTGATGACATCCTGCGCGGCTGCAAAATAGAATCGTCACGTGTTCTGGCAACCCTGACTGTCCTCGAAATGCGCCGCCTGGTTCGCCGGTTGCCAGGAAATGCGTTCGTGCGGCACGACTGAAAAATTACTCTGACAGATGGGGCACTTCTGTTCAGGTAACCGCTTGACGGATGCCGTTCTCTCTGCCACGCTTCGAGTTCCGACGACGTTTATCCGCCCATCAGGATCCTTAAGACGCAGGAGTTTTTTTGAGATGTTCAGGACAAGGGCTTTTCTGGCAATGGCAATTTTGATCTCAGGCGCCACGGCATCTGCACAACTAAAAGACGGTGAAACAATTGTCTTTCTGGGCGATTCGATTACGCAGCAGGGGGCGGGCGACAAGGGATACGTGACTCTGTTCCGCAAGTCCGTCGAACATGCTCGACCCAACGCCGGTATTAAAGTGATCGGTGCCGGAATTGGTGGCAACAAAGTTCCGAATCTGGAATCGCGGCTTGATAAAGACGTGCTGGCCCACAAGCCGAATACAGTCGTGATCTACATCGGGATCAATGACGTCTGGCATTCAACACGCGGACAGGGTACCGACATCACGGCATTTGAATCAGGTCTGCGAAACCTGATCAAACGCTGCAGCGAGGCGGGGGCTCGGGTGATTTTGTGTACGCCCAGTGTCATCGGCGAAAAACATGACGGGTCGAACGATCTTGATAAAATGCTGGATGAGTATTCCGCAGTCAGTCGTAAGGTCGCGATGGAATCCGGTGCGATGCTCCTGGATCTGCGCGCCGCGTTCGTGGCATATCTGAAAGAGTACAACACTGCGAATGACCCCCAGGGGATCCTCACGAGCGATGGTGTTCATCTGAACGATGCCGGCAATCGCTTTGTCGCTGTTCGGATGCTGGAAGCGGCAGGTGAAATCGCAACCCGAAAACCCGTGCTGCGCCATGTCGTGATCTTTAAATTCAAACCGGAAACCACGGCGGCTCAACTCGATGAGATTAATCGCGAGTTTCAGAATCTAAAACTCGCCATTCCTGAGATCAGAGATTTTGAACGCGGGCGGAACAACAGTCCGGAAGGCCTGAACAAAGGATTTACCCATGGCTACCTGATCACGTTTGCCTCGGAAGCCGATCGGGATGCCTATTTGCCGCACCCGGCACACAAACAATTCGTCACACTCCTGGGCGGAAAACTGGATGAGGCATTTGTTTTCGATTATTGGACGATAGAATAGCAAGAGGCAACGCAGTGAAGCGTTATTGGCAACAGATTCGTGAGAATTCTGATCGCACGTTAAGAATGCCGCACTGCGTTGAGTGAGAGGGCGGTGGATCGATCCATGAACTGAATGCCGAATCGCCGACCGCGACAACGTGCTGTGCGTTCCTGGACTC
>JAGQQS010001154.1 GCA_020426105.1 Planctomycetaceae bacterium | reverse complement strand
GACGGTTGCACCGAAATCGATCCACGTTCACAATGCCCGCCACGAGGCCTTTATTGCGTCCAGATCTCTTCGCCACATGGAGCCCCTATTGACGATTTTTCTGAAGATCATCAACCGTGAAATACCGGCAGACATCGTGTATGAAGACGACTGTTGCCTGGCGTTCCGGGATGTTAACCCTCAGGCTCCGGTACACGTGCTGCTGATTCCTAAAAAGCCTGTGGTGTCGTTGCGTGAGCTGACTCCGCAAGATGCAGACCTGTGCGCGCATCTGTTGCTGACGGTTCCGAAAGTGGCCGACCTGCTGGGCCTGGATGGTGGTTATCGCACCGTGGTCAACACCGGAGACGACGGGGGCCAAAGCGTGTTCCATCTGCATATTCACATCCTGGGCGGCAGGCAGTTGACGTGGCCACCCGGATAACTCAATGATCACCTTCCCACCAAATATTCGAGGGATTCTGCTATGAAATGGCTCCTCAATCCAGCCGCCGTCTGTCTGCTGATCGCGATTTTATCTCCCGGCAACAGGGCCATCCTGGCTGACGATGGCAGTGAACGCCCTGGCATCAGCATGGCGGTTGCCGCCACAAAACTGGCCGAGCTTCTGCCCGCCGATCTGAAACAGAAGATGATGTATGGTTACGACGATCCGGAACGGCTCAACTGGCACTTTATTCCGCGCGATCGCAACGGAGTAGTATTGTGGGATTTGGAAGGTGCGTCGCGGCAGGCAGCTGACGAACTTGTGAAATCCGGTTTATCCGCGGCCGGGTATGCTAAAACACTACAGGTGCGAAGTCTGGAAGAAGTGTTGTATTTGTTCGAAGACGGAGAAGAAGAATACCGCCGCACCCGCAGAAACCCTCATAAGTATCACATCACCGTTTTTGGCACGCCGGGCCCAACCGGCAAGTGGGGCTGGCGTTTTGAAGGGCATCACCTGTCGTTGAATTTCATGATTCAGGACGGTGTCGTTGTCAGCAGCACGCCGGAGTTTTTTGGCGCCAATCCGGGACTCATCGACGCTGGTCCGAAGCGCAGCCTGCGAGTTCTCGGCAAACGCGAAGATCTCGCACGCGATATTCTGAAGTCATGCACTGAAGGACAGCAGAAGCAGATGTGGATCGCGAAGGAAGCACCGGATGATATTCGTGGTGCCGGGGAAGCTCAGCCAGTCGTGACGGAAGCTGTCGGTCTGCGTTATGCCGACATGTCGCCGGAACAACAAAAGCTGCTGCGTGAACTGATTGCGGAGTACGTCACCGCCATGCCGGTTCAGGTGGTGCGTGATCGCATGAAGGCAATCGAAAAATCCGGGATGGACGATATTCGCATCGGCTGGTGGGGCGAGTCGGAACGAAATCAGCGGCATCATTACGTGGTTCAGGGAGCCTCGTTCATCATCGAGTACAACAACACGCAGAATGAAGCGAATCATGTTCATGCGATGTGGCGTAACATTGACGGCGATTTTAATCTGCCAAAGTAGGGTGCGTGCAACGCACCAAAAACGGCTCTTTACAACAGTGTGTTTCGCTGCCGCTGCACACACCCCACACAGAATCACAAAAATAAATGCTCCAATCGCCTCAGAGTTTTCGACTTCCCAGTGGTTTGCTTGTTATTGTTGAACCGATGCAGGATGTGCAGTCAGCGGCCGTCACGCTGCTGGTCCCGGCCGGTGGTGTGCGCGATGCCGACGGTCGCTGTGGCACGGCGGCAATTCTGACGGAAATGTTTTCACGCGGCGCGGGGGGCTTATCGGCACGGGAACTGAGTGCTGCCATGGACAATCTGGGTCTGCAGCGCAGTGTTCACGTTGGCAGTGCGCATGTGACATTCTCGGCCGCCACGACAGCCGACCGCATTGTCGATGCGCTGCCGTTCCTCGCGCGCATGGTCACGGAACCTCACCTGGCCGACGAAGAATTTGAACCGGCACGTGATCTGGTCGAACAAAGCCTGATGTCGCTGGAAGACGAGCCTCGCCAGCGACTGGGCAAAGTTCTGCGGCAACACAGTTACGCGGCGCCATGGGGGAATTCTTCGGACGGTGAACTGGCTGACTTGCCGGCGATCACCATCGACAATGTACGAAGTCACTTCCAGCAATTCGTGCGTCCCGATGAAGCGATTCTGGGAATTGCCGGGAACGTGGATTTCGACCAGATCCGCAACACCGTCGAAACGGCATTCGGTCACTGGAAAAGCGGATCCGTTTTGGAGCTGGTCAAAGGGACACTGCCACCATCACCCTGCCATATTGAACATGATTCCGCCCAAACGCATATCGGGCTGGCATGGAATACGGTCCCTTATCGGGATGAGCGATATTATGAGGCCTGGGCCGCGGTGAGTCTGCTCAGCGGTGGCATGAGTTCGCGTTTGTTCACAGAAGTTCGCGAACGCCGCGGACTGTGTTACGCCATCTCTGCTTCGCTCAGCACATTACGCGAAGAAGGCCGCGTATTCGCGTATGCCGGAACGACCACAGAACGGGCTCAGGAAACGCTCGACGTGACAGTCGCGGAAATCCTGCGACTGCATGAAGGCATCACGGAAGATGAACTTCAGCGATGCAAAGCGCGGGCTAAGAGCTCGCTCATTATGCAGCAGGAGTCCACAACTTCCCGCGCTTCATCGCTGGCACGTGACATGTACCATCTGGGGCGAGTGGTCACGCTCGATGAAATCAATTCTCGCATCAACGCGCTCGGCACAACTCAGGTTCGTGATTTTGCTATTGAGTACGCTCCCAAATCCATGGTGCTTGTCACCATCGGCCCGCACGCTTTGAACCCTGCCTGTGTTTCTTCATTGGGCTGAATGACATTGCATTTGAGATTTGAGATTTCGAATCTGAAAACCGCCAACTGAAAACAATTTCTCCTATGAAATTTCAACAAACAACTCTGTCGAACGGCCTGACCCTGATCGCTGAGACCAATGCATCGGTCCATAGTGTCGCGGCTGGATTTTTTGTCCGCGCAGGATCGCGCGATGAGACGGCGGACGTATCGGGAGTAAGTCATTTTCTGGAACACATGGCGTTCAAGGGCGACGCCAAATTTTCAGCAGACGACATTAACCGCGTGTTCGATGAAATCGGTGCCAAGTATAACGCTTCGACCAGTGAAGAGGTCACGATGTATTACGCGGCAGTGCTGCCGGAGTATCTGGAGCGTGCGATGGAACTGCTGTCATCGCTGATGCAGCCAGCACTCCGCGTCGAAGATTTCGAGATGGAAAAGAATGTGATCCTTGAAGAAATCAGCATGTACGAGGATCAGCCATCGTTCGTCTGCTACGACCACATCATGTCCACACATTTTGCCGGGCATCCGCTGGGCCAGAGTATTCTGGGCACAAACGCCAGCATCACGGCGCTCACCGCCGAACAAATGCAGAATTATCACCGCAGCCGGTATCACACGGGCAA
>JAGQQS010000081.1:5296-27203 GCA_020426105.1 Planctomycetaceae bacterium | reverse complement strand
AGTGGAAGGGCGGAGATTGTGGAAATTCGGGTTGCCCTTTCTGTCGCGACCGGCGGTTTCTGCCGAATCCGGATCGTCACTGCGAAATCGGCTGAAGTGGAGCCCCCCCGGGAGACTACTTCTCGGTTGTCGGTCCGAAATCGAACACTAATAACCTAAAACGCCCCAATGTCACTGCGAGCCTGGCAATCCATTACCGACCTGTTTCTCCAGAGGATTTCCTTCCTGCTTTTCAGACGCACGCACCCCGCTCGCCTCAATTCTGTCCGTGCGAAGTATAGACGGGGAGCAAAAATCTGACTTAAAACGCAAAACGCCTGTCAGTGTATGACAGGCGTTGACGCGATACCCTAACAATGTCCGGCATCTCTTCACAAGACTCGGGCGACCTGCATTTATCCCTTCAGGTCGCCAATTTTGATTTCAATCGGCTTCAGTTCGTTGTCGCCCTTTTTGACTTTGACCTTATACTTCCGGTCCAGATAACCCTTACGTTCATGCCACACTCGAAACTCATGTTCACCGGCCGGCAGGTTCGGAATACTGAACTTTCCTTCTTTGTCTGTGACGGCAGCGTAAGGATGATCCACAACCATCCAGTACGCCTGCATCCATGGATGGAAGTCGCAAGCGACTTTCAAGGGCAGAGATTCACTGATCTTGTAGTCGACTTTAAGCCCTTTACCAGCGGGCGTATCAGCGGCCACGAGTACATTGATGGCCTGATTCTTTAGAGGATACGTGTGCGTGTTGTGAGCAATTGGATCGCTTGAAATAACTTCAACCGACTGTCCGCCCAGCACGACCATTGCATGAGGTGTAAACATACAACCCTTCTGGTCAAAGATCACCACTGCGGGATCCGGCTTTTTGAGGTCCGGATGGACGCTCTTCGGAGCTTTGGGAAGGTAGATGAACACATTCGCCAGACCCTTGGACGCTGAGTCGATGACCAGGTCATCTTTGTATGTATCCATCGCCGCGCACACAGCCGCGTCTTTGACAGGCGCATCTTTCTTATGCAGCAGTACGGGTTCCGGAATGTCGCCATTCACGACCACCTGGCCGGAGATGGTACCCCAATCCTCAGCCGTTGCTGAAATACCACAGCACAGCATCAAAAAGCCGGACAGAATCATCTTCTTCATGTTCAGGTTCCTTTCAGGAGTTGACGAGCGCACCCCGTTGGAGCATCGGAAGATGTATCCATCGAGGCAAGCGTGGCATTCTGAGTCGGGCTGCCGCTTCAGAAAGCAGCTTTGCACGGGAATCGCATCACTGCCCCATGGCAGCCGACTCTGCGCCTGCGATTTTAGCGCGATCCATGAGCCAAGTCGAATACGACTTCAGGATTCTCCCCGTTCCGGCACACTCCTTCCCAGCCCTGGGACGCACATGTCACGTCGCCTATCGGCAATCGTAGGCATACAGCGCGGAATCGGTGCGGATCAGCATCATGCCATCCGAAATGACCGGCGTTGCCATCACCCGCTCTTTCAAATCGCTGGACGACAGAATACTCCAGGCACGCCCGGCTTGCAGAATCGTCACAACGCCACCCTCACTGATGAGATACACTTTTCCGTCACCCGCGACGACTGAAGCGTAGTAGTTTCCCTGTCCGACGGCACGACCCTGTTTCAAAAACTCCCCCGTGTCGGCATCCAGACTGGTGATGATGCCTCCATCTTTCACCATATACATCACCCCGTCGTAAACGACCGAACTGGGGACCGTTGGCAGCCCGCGGGAATAGGACCATTGCAGATTCTCTTCAGCAACAGGCCCACGCGTGCCCGGCTGAATGGCGGCCGCGAGGTTTTGGGCCTTCGCAAAGACCTGCGAATGTCGGTCCCATTCCGCCTGATCGAGTCGCTGGTTTTGATTGAGATCGATGCGGAAGAACCTTTCCAGAATCGCATTCCCAGCCGGTAACTCGTCCTTTCCGATCTCCTGATCACCGTTGGAGTCGTAAGTCGTCAGCGCCATCGGGAACGGTTCCATCTGAATGCGGCTGTCGGGATCACCGCCCGGGGTCCAGGTCGCAAGGTAGATTTGGCCATTCACGATCACCGGAGTACTGTCGACAATCCTGGACAATCCATTAAACCACCACAGTTTCTGACCATCCGTCGGGTCATAGGCCGTTAGCTGCAGCGAACCAGCGACGAGGATTTCGGTTCGTCCGCGGTTATCAAAAATGACTGGAGTAGAATAGCTTCGGGTCGCATCTTCCCGCGGTGTTCTCCAGGAGATCTCTCCGGTCTTCTGATGCAGCGCGATCAGAAAGCTGTCGACATCGTGATCTTCATTGAGGATTACAAAGTCACCGACCAGAACTGGAGAACTGGACGCGCCAAATTCGTCCTGAAAGGGTCCCATTCTTCGTTCCCAAAGCAGCGTCCCCTGCAGATCGTGACACAGCATTCCGTAGCTGCCGAAGAACGAAAACACCTGTGACCCATTGCAGGCCGGAGATGAAGAAGCGGGACTCCCTACCGCGTGAAACGCTTCCAGTGTCTGAGTCGGCACAACGTGCTTCCAGCGAACGTTGCCCGTGGCCCGATCCAGCGCGACAACGGCCAGTTCTTTGGTATCGGCGGTAAAGGTCGTGACAAAAATTGAATCACCGCAAACGCAGGGCGTGGAAATTCCTCCCGGCAATTCGGCTCTCCACAACCGATGCTCGGTTTCACCAAATTCCGTTGGCAGTGACATGCCTTCCGGCGCGAGCCCCTGATCTTTGCGAAACCATACCGCGTTATCGCCGGCTGGCAGGACTGACGTGAAATTCAGAACTGCGATGGCTGCCAGCATGCAGCCGCGGATGACACGTTGAAGATTTCCACGATGCATAGCAGCTTTACCCGGGAAAGAATAATGGAGGCGGGACTGAACAGGGCGCGATCACGACGGCTGCATAATACCGCCGTAGATGACCTGCTTGACCTGATGAATCACTTCATCCCGTGTGAGATCTCCGCCAGGCACGAACCACCGCGGGAGCCACAGCAGGATCCCAAAGATGCTGAACGCCATCACCGTCGGGTTGAGCGATCTGATTTTTCCGGTGGCCTGTAACTGTTCGAGGGTACCGCGTAACAGTCGAAAATATTCCTGTTTGCGCTGAATGAGCAGCTCGAAGTGTTCCGGGTTGAGACCGGCCATTTCGTCGGTCAGGATGGTGATGACTCGGTCTTTCATCACCAGCGCCGCATGCATTTCGATAATAAGATCCAGGCACTGTTCCGGGTCGGACATCGCTTGTGCCGGGATGATGACTGTTTCCTGCAGCAGGTTCATGGCATGATCCATGATGGCAAACAGCATTTCCTCCTTACTTTCGACGTAGTGATACAAGCCCGGTTTGGTCAGACTCACAGCCTTCGAAATATCACTCATCGAGGTGGCGTGGAAGCCCTTCTGATGAAAGAGTTGCGCGGCAGCGCGCAGAATCTCGATCTTACGACCTTTGTCATCAGAAACGGCAGGTTCAGGATGGAGGGGCGTTTTCACAGTTGGTTTGCCGGATCTCATTCTATTGCAAGCAGTACTGATCTGTAAGATGAGCAGTAAGATTCGGAGCATCGGAAGCCAGAAGGGCGCCTAGTCTCGCATTGAAGTTGAAGGAAATCAATCGTGGACGGCATTATCCGCGATCATAGAGCTGATTATCGCCAGGAGCCGCGTTTGCCCTCTTGTCAAGGGAAATCCACTGACACGATGGATCTGTTGGGCACTTAGAATTCTGTTCACACCGCTTGCTTTCAAGTTGGCGACACACCGAATTCTTAATTCGTATTCCACATGTTCCTTTGCGTTTTTCGGGAACTCACAGAACCGTACTGAGCGCATAGCAACTTGATGCTGGCGAAATTTTCGGTGCACGTTTACAAGTTCAGAACCCCTGACAAAACCCGCGTACCCCGCGACGTCTGTGGTTGCGTTTCAGGCAAGGAGAAAGAAGGAGGCGGGACATCCCGCCGACGACGAGCGACGCAGCCTCAGACGCAAACACAAGCGTCCCGGAGGGTTGTGTCGAGAGCGGCCGATCTGCGGCGTCATCGCTCCTCGACGACATTTGTCGTCTCGTCACTCTTCCTTGCATCTCGACCACTTTCGACACAACGCGGTTACGGAGGTTTTGTCAGGGGTTCTAAGTCGATGGCGCCGCGAATCAACGCATGAGACGTCCGGTTGGACAATCAGGCGTTTGTGAGCCAGCGATGTATGGTTGTCCGCGGAGTCCAGCGGTAGATTATGCGATCCATCAGAGTAGATGCTGAACAGCTGATTTGAAAACAGCAAATAGGATCGGCAATCGAATTGACGAACTTGTAGAGTTGGTGGCAAGGTCTGGTTGACATATTTCCCCGTGCCAACAAACGGGCCTTTTCAGTGGATACAAAGTAGGAATTCAGCTCTTGCGGAACTTTTTTCAAGTTTGTTCCAGATTTGTTCGCTAGCAATTGCTAAGCGTTCTACCGGACGGTAGGATTGCACGTCGCGATGCAGATTTAGACACGTTTTCCTCTGTGTGTTCAGAATTGCGCAGGAGAAACGCAGTGAAATCAACATTCCGCCGTTTCCTTTTATTTCTTCGGCGCGGTATGAGATTTGCTTTCGTTGCGTCGGAGATTGTTCATCTTTCGTCTTATTTTGGGGTGCAACGGTTGAAAAGGCACTATTCGAACCCGTGTAAAACGTAAGTGCCATGCCAGTTGTTGACGTATCGAGAATTGTGATTTGGATGTGTTTTCGCTGATCGTGCTCGTGCATTCTCAGAGTGTTTTGTTTCTTGTTTTTCGTCAGGTTAATCGGAGAATCTCAATGAAGCGTCTAGTGTTGCGGAGTCATCAACTGGCCGTGCCTAAACGGCACGGTTTCACTTTGATTGAGCTGCTGGTGGTGATTGCGATCATTGCCGTTTTAGTGTCCCTGTTGCTTCCTGCTGTGCAGCAGGCGCGTGAAGCCGCCCGCCGAACCCAATGCAAGAACAATCTGAAGCAACTGGCGTTGGCAGCTCACAATTTCGAAGGTACTTTCGGTTGGGTCCATGGGCAGGCTCGTGACATTGCCCCTGCGGATTACCCGGCTCCTCCGAATCCTTACGGAACAAATGCGACTTACGGTACTCTGTATCACCTGTTGCCGTATATTGAGAGAAAATCTACTTACGAACTTGTGGACAATCGAAGATCCTATCTTGATCCGGCAAACATGCCAGCACCTTACGGTACGCTCAGTGCCGCCAACACGCAGGGCTTTTCGCAGACCATTCAGACATTCCTGTGTCCTTCGACGCCCGGCGAGCCCATCCCGTCTGACTACGGTCCCTATCTGCAACTGGTTGGGTTGCCGGCAGGAAACATGAGAGTTCCACGCACGGACTACATTCCACCGCAGGGTGTCCATTCTTCCCTGTACACCTGCAACGGCACGCCAAAATCATCAACCAAGAACGGAATGCTCGGTGTAAGTGATTCGGTGAACAAATACCAAATCAAGTTTCGTGACGTGACCGATGGGTTGTCGAACACAATTTGCTTTGCTGAAAATGTTGGTAAGCAGAGAACCTTCTACCGAGGAAAGCCGACTGGGGGCGGCGATAATTTTACGGGCCTTGTGACCTTCGCAGGTGCCGGGCTTCAGTTGAATAGCTTCTACGCTGACCACAATATTACTCGGGAAATTCGCGGCTACAGTGGGGCCAACCCTCTGAACATTATTGAAAGCGGTTGTGCCGCCATTAACATCGTCAATGAATGGGGTTTCTATTCATTCCATTCAGGTGGGGTGCAGGCCGCCTTGGGGGATGGATCTGTGCGATTCATCAGCGAGAATATTGGCGTGGCGCCGTTGATTGCATCGATTACCCGAGATAGTGGCGACATCGCAGGTGATTTCTAAGCATGCCGCGTCGCTGCAACCGATGTGCGCTGGGCGACAACTTCGACAATTGCGGGTGGACACTGCTGGCTCTCTGAATGTCGGCGTCCAATAGTGGCTGGTGATGGCGGCGGGAGCTCGTCTCGGAACGAGGAGCTCCTGGCCGCCTTTTTGATTACAATGAGACTTCTGCGAGTTCATTTTTGTTAACTAATTCAGGATTGATCAGGCATGAATGCATTCAGATTTTCAGTTAGACAGTTGTTGGCAAATCGAGTTCTCCGAGTTTCACTGATCTTCTTCGTGCTCGCTGGCTGTAACTCGAAGGTGATGGTTCCCCTGAAGGGATCCGTGACGGCGGACGGCAAGCCTCTCGCTGGCGCGAACGTCATGATGTTTCTGGATGGGAACGATCGAGGACAAACGGCAGCAGCCGTGACTGGTGAGGATGGCGTATTTTCGATTTCGACCGGTGTCGATATGGGGATCACTCCCGGGACCTACACGGTAACCATCACATGGCCTGACCCTGCAATCAAGCCGACACCGGAGCAGATGATGACGGGTAACCGCCCTGACGCCCCGGATCTGCTGGACGGGAAATATGCGAGCCGGGCCAACTCCACAATCAAAGCGGAAGTGACGCCGGACACTTTGGTGCTGGAACCGTTTGAAGTCATCGTGCCGGAGAAAAAGCCAACGGTTTCTGCCGCGCCGGTCGATGATGGTACGGTGACGATTAAGGCGCCCGAAACGCCGCTTAACTTCGATACACCCCCAAAATAGTCGGGCATTCTGATAATCATTCTGCTACGGATCGACCGCCGGAAAATCTGAGCATGCCTGTTTCTTCGCATCATGCAGGATTCAAGCCGTAAGACATAATAGACACAACGCTGGCTTTGGCTCCCGCTGTTTTTGCTCGTTTTTGCTCAGACTCTTCCCGCCAACGAGCTAACCGCTGCTGTGGAGCCTGAGTTGAAGCTGCGGATGAATCCGGACACCATTGGGCGTTATGTTTCAAATCGCTGGGGCACCACGAAAGCGAAGGTGACAAATGAGAGCCATGAAACTCAAACGGTGTTGATTGTGGTAACGCCGCCTGGCGCGGGAAGTTTGCAGTACGCTAAGAAATTTACCGTGCCCGGGAGGTCAATCGTTGAGGCGATGTGGCCGGTGCGCCTCGGGCAAACGAATTCGGCTACGGGCGACTTTGAATATCTGCTTTTCCCGAACGGGGCCGAGGACGGGCTGATTCGCAGACGCGAAGACGATGGGTCTGTTCCAGCTTATTCAGCGATTGTGGAGCCAAATTCATCATTTGGTATGACAGGAATTCTGTATGACGCTGATGAACCAGCCGCACACCTGGACCCGACGTTTCAGATGCTCCGAGTCATGTCGTATTCGCAGCGAAAGGATCAGAGTGTCGCGTCTATCAGACCAGTAGATCTAAGTGTGCATGGTGAGTGCCTGGAACCTTATGATCATCTGACACTGACATCTTCGGCACTGCTCGATTATCCCGATGCAATCGAGTGCATTCAGGCGTGGCTGCAACGCGGCGGACGTTTATGGATCCGTCTGGACCGAACCGGGATGGATACAGCTCATTCAATTCTGGGTGACGCACTGCCACTTTCCCTTGTGGATGAATGTACGACGAATGATATCGTGCTGACACTCAATTCTGAGTACAGCCACGAAATGTTCCCGACCCGGGAGGTCGAACGGACGTTCGATGAACCGATCCGCTACGTACGGGTTGTGCCACATGGTGGCGAGGCGATCTGGAACATCGATGGCTGGCCGGTGGCGATTCGCGCTCCCGTAGGACGAGGCACAGTAGTCATCACGACTGTGGAAGCCTCCGCATTCATTCTTCCGCATAAACCGATGCGGCAGGGTGCACCGGAGTTTCAGTTGATCCCCTCTGCCGAATTCATCGAGGACACGCTGTTTCAAGGTCGTCCGAAACCTGTGTTGCGGCAGAATGTCGTGGCCGAACAGGCTGCCGGCATCATCGGCTTTCAAATCCCCTCACGACGAACTGCGATTGGGCTGACACTGTGTTTTCCAGGCTTGTTGTTGGGTATTGGACTTTGGTTGCAGCGGCGCGAACAGGGAGAACGTTTGGTCCTGGTATTGCCGATGCTTGCAGTCTTCGTCGCCCTTCCGGCGATCGCGCTTGGTGCACTGGGACGTCGCGTCGCTTCGAAGACTGCTGTCGAAACTGCGTTCGTGCAGTCGGTGCCGGGCACAAAACGGCTGGCGTCAGACGGCTTCGTCTCGGTCTTTAATTTTGGAGCCAATGAACTCCACCTGTCCGCCACAAACGGCACGATTGCCGAGGAGAATGTTGACCAGACGAACCGTAACTACCGGCGACTGGTGTGGACAGGGATCGACGCTTGCCATTGGGAAGGCCTCGATTCGCCGGACGGCATCGAGACGTTTTCTGTGCGTTCGCTGGAAACTCTTGAGCGTCCCTTGTCTGCCACGGCCACGTTTGATGAATTTGGTGTAGTTGGAAAACTGGAATCCGGCGGGCTGACGAAGATCGCAGACTTAATTATGGCCGGGTTGAGTCCCGATCGCATGCGGCTGCGACTGGAATCAGGGACTGAGTTCCGAGGCAGGCCGCAGGATGTTTTGGCAGTAGGAGATTTTTCCGGCAGCACCTTGGTTTCCGATCAACAGCGCCGTCGCGCGGAAGTGTATGCTGCGGTATTCGGCTCGACGGAACGCAACGACGAATTTCCAGACGCCCCGTGTTTACTGTTCTGGGCCCAGGCGAATCGACAAATGCTGGATCGCGGCGATTCGAACACCCGCCAGGAACGTTCGCTGCTGGTCGCGCAGCCTTTGCGAATGGAGCGACCACTGCTTGAATCCCGAATCACGATTCCATCTCCGTTACTTCCTCTCCGCACGATGCCGGATGCTGACGGAACGGGACTCAGTGCGGTTTTTAATAACGGAAGACGCCAGTGGTTCAGTGCAGAACCGGGTAGTCGGTCTTTCATGGAGTTTCAGATTCCCAGCGTCTGTTTACCGTTCGAAGTAGACACCGCGGAGCTGGCGTTGTTTATTCGAGCCGGCTCGCGCACGGTCTCTGTTTTTGCGGGCAGCTTTGAAACGCAGACGGAAGTCTGCAGGCTGGAGAGTCCGCTCGGCGCTCACTCAATCCTGATCCCTGTTGATCTGGTTCGAGAATCGTGTCGCGGTGGCGCGCTATACGTGTCGTTGACGGTCAGTGATCTTGAAAAATCTCTGCGGCCCGTCAACGCCTCAGAGACGCAAAACGACTACTGGGAAATATCCCGGATGGGCCTGACACTCAAAGGCAAACGGACGGCTGAGGTACCATGAGGTGCAGAGAATGCACCGCATATTAAGTACGGAACCATCGAAAAAGATTTGGAAATATGGCCGATCAACCTCCCGTTGTGGAAATTCAGGGGCTTTCGAAACATTTTGGTGAGTTCGTAGCACTCGACAATCTGTCGCTGTCGCTCAATCGCGGCAGTATTCTGGGTTTTATCGGGCCCAATGGTGCGGGTAAGACCACGACCATCCGGATCCTGGTTGGATTAACGCGGCCTACGTCCGGTGTCGCAAAAATCGCAGGTGCAGACTGCGTGCGGGATCTGTTCCGCGTGCGGCGACTGGTCGGGTATATGCCTGATAAATTCGGCTCTTACGATAATATGCGGGTGCGGGAGTACCTCGATTTCTTTGGTGCAGCCTTTGAGATTCCGCGAAAGGTGCGGCGTCACCGAATCGCCGAGGTGCTCGAACTGACAAACGCCACATGGATGCAGGATCGTTACGTAGAAAGTCTGAGTCACGGGATGCAGCAACGGATCGGAATTGCCCGCACGCTGCTGCACAATCCGGATGTTCTGATTCTGGATGAACCGGCGAACGGTCTGGACCCCGAGGCGCGGATCGAAATGCGGACAATTCTTCTGAGACTGGCATCGGAAGGAAAAACTCTGATCGTTACCAGTCACATACTTCCTGAGTTGGCACGGATCTGTGACAAAGTTGCGATCGTTGCCGGTGGTAAGCTGAGGGCATTCGGCACTCTTCAGGAAGTGACTCGTGAATTGTCTCAGTTGCGGACGATGGAGATTCAGTTCCTCTCGGGCGCGAACTTGACTCAGATTGGTGATCGAGTGAAAAAGATGCTGGATCCGGCGGCAGAAGTGGTCGTCTCTGAAACGGAGTCGATTATTCGCTGTCGCTCATCTGCGTCCGACGAAGCAATGACTGAAGTGCTGCATCAGCTGGTGGCGGCCGGTGACAAAGTCGCGCAGTTTCGTGAAGTCGCCGGCGATCTTGAAGAGGCATTTGTGTCGGCCGCGCGCGAGGCAAAGGCGGAACGCCTTGAGTCCCCCGGTGCCTCAAGGAGACCACAGCCGGGGCATTCGTCTGAGGTGCCGCGATGAAAGGGTTCATTGCGATTGTCGAACGTGAACTTCTGGGGCTGTTGCGAACTCGCGGAGCGTTGTTCACTCTGGTCGCCACCGCGCTGACCTTTGCGATCGTCGTGATTCTAAAATGGCCGTCCAGTGGCATCTCAGATCTTAATGGCAAACAGGCTCGCGAAACCTGGCAATGGCTGACTTACGCCATGCTGGGGGCTGCCATTCTGGTTGTGCCCGTTTTTCCTTCAACGTCATTCGTAAAAGAGGTTCGTGAAAGAACGCTGGAATTATTGTTGAATTCACCACTTCCGCGCGCGGCCATCTATTTCGGTAAAGTCGGCGCCATGCTGGGTTTTGTTGCGCTGTTACTATTTGCATCCTTGCCGGCAATGGCCTGCTGTTTTCTGATGGGGGGCTGAATCTGACGGACATCCTGCGACTTTATGGATTCCTGCTGCTTATCTGCACACAACTGATTGTTTTCGGCATTCTGATCGGCACCTACTGCCGCAGCGCTGAAGCAGCGCTGCGCTGGAGCTATGGAGTAACGTTTGCTGTGACCATCGCACCCACGTTTCCCGATTTCTTTCTGAAGGGAAACACCGGACCGCTCGCCCAGGCCGCTGGCTGGCTGAAGTTTGTCTCGCCGATTCCAACGTTGATGCAGATGTTGAACCAGGGATCACTGGGGGGGGCCGGACTCACGGAAGATCGACCGGCCATGATTTGGTATGTGGTCTTCACCGGCTTGACGATTGTCGCAGGAAGCATCATCTGCATCGCCAGGTTGAGCCACACGCTGCTGGATAGATCACGCTCTCAGGGAAGTATTACCGATGACCAATCGCTCGGTATCCGCGCAGCGCGACGAGTATTCTATCTTGTTGATCCACAAAAGCGTTCAGCAGGAATACCCTGGCTTCTCAATCCAGTGATGGTTAAAGAGTTTCGTTGTCGTCGGTTTGGACGCCTGCATTGGCTGCTGCGGCTGATTGCCGGTTGTGCGGTCTTGTCACTCCTGCTGACGCTGGCGTCCGCCAGTGGCGCAGAATCGCGGGGAGTCAATTTTACCGGAGCTATCATAATCGTATTGCAGGTTGCCCTGATCGTATTACTGACACCTGGATTGGCGGCAGGTATGATTGCGGGTGAAACGGAAAGTGGCAGCTGGAATCTGCTCCGGGTCACCCCGATGAGCCCTGCAAAAATCTTGCGTGGCAAGCTGATCAGCGTCCTGCTGACGCTTGCCTTGTTGCTCTGCGCGACGTTACCTGGCTACGGCGTGATCATGCTGATACAGCCGAATCTGCAGTCACAGGTTCAGCAGGTGCTTGTGAGTCTGATTCTGGCCGCGCTGTTATCAATGCTGATCAGCGCTACTGTGAGCAGTTTCTTTCGCTCGACAGCTGTGGCAACAACTGTGGCGTATGGCTTGCTGATCTCACTGTTTGCCGGAACACTACTTGTCTGGGTCAATCTTGACGCGCCGTTTGGTCATTCATTGGTGGAAAATACGTTGCGCCTGAATCCTATGGCCGCTGCACTCGGGGCTATAGAAGCGGAGGGGTTCCGGACATTTGATCTGATTCCATCCACGTGGTGGATCAGTTTGGTTGCATGCGGTGGGTTGCTGATCGTGCTGTATCTTCGTGTGCGTCGTCTGAGCCAGCCTGACTGAAATATTTTTGCTCGAGTGGCAATCCTGAGTTCCAATATGACCTGTCGATCCTCCCAAATCTCTGGTTTTCATGTTTTAGTACAGGTCGCTGCGCTGCTTATTTTTTTGCCAGACCCTGCATCGGCTCAGAACGTTTTTGAATCAATTGAAATCGACACACTGCAACAGGCAGTTGAGAGTCAGAGCGAACTTCCCAATCCGGAGTTTAGTCCGACCGGTCCGTTTCAAGGCCCGCTCAAGATTTCACATATCGCGCGTTTTAACGCACTCCCGATGCGAATGTTTCTTGAGCCGCGTCTGATTTCTCCCGGGACTATCTACAGAGTGGATGAAAGTTTTGTCGAGTTATTCGATAAGACGCTCCGTGAATTCGACGACGATGAACTCCTGGAAACGGCGGCCCTGGGGCTGGCGCGAATCGCTCGTGAAAAACTCAATAACATCAGTCGTTCGACCGACGTTCTGCTGAAACATCTGCAGTCGCATACCAGTCTTCGCGTGCGATTTGCGTGCGCGCGAGCTCTCGTTAACGCTGATGTTTCAGCATCGGCGGCTGCTGTTCTGGAACTGAATGAGCATGCTGAAGATTCGCAGCGACTTTGGATCGACGCGGCTCTTGCGCGCTGGAAAGTGACTGCAGCAGGCGACGTCTGGAGACAACGCTTAGCTGATGATTCAGAAACTGCGGTAGGAGTATCTCTCGCCTGTGCAGGACTCGCGGCCCTGGGTGACGTACAGGCCCTGGATCTACTGCTTTCTGTGCTGCGAGGAAAACTGCTGGCGTACGACAAACGCAGAGCGGCAGCAAAAGCCATCTGCACACTCGTGCCGGACGTTGCTCTCGCAGAATCTGCAGCCTTTACCGGGGGCAATGTGCTGGAACGCCTTCTGGGGATTGAACTTCTCAGAAGTTCCAGTTCCGAAGCCCACGCCAGACTCATTCCGCTGTATGCGGATCCCTCCGACGGAGTCGCATCTGCAGCATGGACTGTGTTGCACAAGTGGAGACCGGATCTGCTCATCCCGGAAATTGCAACCGGACGCAGCCACCGTGATGCTGCCGTCCGCATGACAGCCGCTCGTATTATGGGGCGATTTCCGGATGCTGAACGGTCCGGCTGGCTGCATCAGCAGCTCAGCGACAGGCATCTCGAAGTTCGGAATGTCGCGCGGGAAATGCTGTTTCTGGTCGCCGAAGAACAGGCTCCACTTCGAGACGGTATCATTGCAATGGCCGGTGATACGCTCGGGGCTGATTCTGAAGACTGGCAGGCGATTGAACAATGTCTTTTACTGCTGGGACAACTTCGGGCAGCGCAGTTTTCGCCGCGATGCATTCCGTTGCTCGAACATCCACGCAACGAAGTACTCGTCACATCTGCATGGTTCCTGCACCTGTTTCCGGATCCAGCGGTCGAGCATGCAGTAAGCGACCGCCTGACGCAAATCGAAGCGATATCGATGAATCCGGTCGCGACATCGACCAATGTTGAGCTGGGGCTTCAGGCATCGTACTTGATTCAGTATGCAGGTCTGATGCGTATGACGGATCTGCAGCCAATGCTGGAGGCAAACTTCAGGAAAACTCTGGTGTCCAGTCTGATTTTCAAACGAGCGGCTGCAATGTGGACTCTGGGGCTATTCCATGAAAAAGATCCCGTGCCTGCTCTCCAGGAATCTCTGGTTAGTCGTGTGGTGGATCGAGATGGTCAGGATCCGGAACTCCTCGAAGTCCGGCGGATGGCAGTCGTTGCACTTGGTTTGATCCGTGCAAAATCTGCTATTCCGGTACTTCTGGAAGCCTATAAAGTGGATCCCGCGATATCCGTCATACCGGACAGCGCTCGATGGTCATTGGGAATGTTGGGCAATCCGGTGCTTGATCCGGTGAAACCCTACGCACCATCGATTGGCGGCTGGCGGCTGAGTCCCGTGCCGGACCAGTAGGTCTGTTTCTCCAGTGCTCTGTCAGCAATAAAAGAGGAGTTGTGCGTCAGAGGAGGGGGCCGGAACCAACCGTGCGCAGCAACCTCGGGCCGTTTGGCGATTGGTTCCGGACCCTTTTTCTGAGGCTCGCCAAAGACGGAAGATCGGCACCACCTTCGCAATCACCCGGCTGGTATTTCGCCGAGTTACTGCCGAACGTTGTATTTGAGTGAGGGTTGAAAGAGGCGGGTTTTCGAGAGGAGTTGATATTTAGCCACCGCCGGAAGAAGTGTTGATGACGACAAATGACTTGATTTCGACACCCAATGCGTCGATGTCTCCTCGAGTCACTTTCGTGTTGTGCGCTTTGACCAGTTTCAGGTTTGGTGTACCCTTCAACTCCCTCAACGCCTGTGCCGAGACAGAGGTTGAATTGAGTGACAGGGATCTCAGAAAAGGCATGTCCTTGAGGCCTGCCATCGCCGTATCAGTAATCTGCGTATTGTCAAGAATCAAGTCCTCCAGGCCTGGGATCGCGGCGAGAGTCGGGACGCCAGCGTCTGCGACCGGGCAATGATTCAGGTTGAGATTCTTCAATGTTTTCAGCTTCCCTATGTCGTTGAGCGCGGTACCATCGCACTGGGAGCGCGTCAGATTGAGATACTCCAAAGGTACCTCCTGCAGTTCCTTCAGGAAACGTCCTGTGACCGGAATTCCCTCCAGCGACAGGAAAGTGAGCGATTTGCAGTTCTTCAGCAATGCGAGTCCTTCGTCTGTCAGATGGCATTGATCCAACACTAGAGTCTTCAGACTGGGCAATTCCGAAAGAGTCTCAAGCGAGGCGTCTGTTAACTTTGTTCCAGACACATCCAGCGTAGTCAGATTCTTCAATCCCGCCAGGCTGGAAAGACCAATGTCGGAGATACTGGTCCCGGCAATTCCCAAGTCCTGCAAATCAACCAGAGACTGCAGAGCATTCAGGCCGGCATCTGTGAGCCCCGTCCCCCCCAGATCGAGCTTTAGAAGGAGGGGAACGTGGGATAGATTTTCGATGCCGACGTCAGTGATTTTTGTGCCGCGAAGGCCCAGGATGCGGAGCCCTGGCGTTTGCTGGAGCAGGACCAGATCTTCATCCCCGACCGGGGACTGATCAAGCATGATCTGACTGACTTCGACCCCGCCATAAAACTGTTCCCACCCTTCCCAGTCTTTTCCGACAATCGATTGCATAAACTCAGGGGCGGCCACGGTCGTATGCATCCTTCCCCCAAGTGCATCAACTCTGTTTCTGACGTCGATGACCGGCGAGTACCCAGCTAATCCCCGCAGCACCACTGGAATAAGCAGAACGAGAAGTACGATTGGCAGCAGAATCCTGCGAATCGGATTCCTCCGAACGGGAGTCGGATCAGCGACTGTTCCGCAAGGCGGCTGACTGGAGTTCATGAAATTACTACTCTAAAGGAACAGTATGAGAGAAATGGATTGAGTCAGAAGCGTTTCCAACTCCAACGAACCTCACCTGATCGACCAATCATTGAGGTCAATCACACAGGTGTTTCCAAGTATGAGCGAGGATTATTTGAAGTCAAGAGAGTTGCTGAACCGCCGTTGAAGGGAGCGCAATGGCTCGAAAACCATCGGGACTAATTCCAGTCGCGGACGAGCGCGACGATCCCCTCCTCAGGAGGGACAATCCGGCGACTTTTTAGAACCGACATTTGTTCAGCAAATAATCATTTTCGGGAACCGCACCGTTGACTTCCGGGATTTTTCTGGGAAATTGGGTTGTCGAAGGTCGATTTGAGTCGGCTTGCTCGGCGAGTTTCCGGCCAGTTGTGGGGCGGATTTTCTGTTGGGACGCGCTGACGGTTACTTCCTGTTCTTGAAACCGTCTGACCGATCGGTATGTTTTTCTTCTTTACTTAGAGTTTTCTTCCGGGGGGGGCATTCCGTCCTTGTTCATCGTTTGGAATTGGTGAGATCGGAAACGATCGACGGCGTCATTCCGTTGATGGCCGCAATTGACTGGTATTTAGTTTTGTTAAGTCATTTTTGTTCGTACCGGAGGAGTTAAGTCATGAGAATTCGTCGCAGAGGATTTACGCTGATTGAGTTGCTGGTGGTGATCGCAATTATTGCGGTCCTGGTATCGCTGCTGTTGCCGGCCGTGCAACAGGCTCGCGAAGCCGCACGCCGTACTCAGTGCCGCAACAATCTCAAACAGATTGGAATTGCGTTGCACAACTATCATGATGTGTACAATCAGTTTCCATTGGGCATTGGCTACGTCCAGGGACCAAACAATCCACTCTTTGGTAACCCGCAGAATGCCAGCTACGATGATGGAAACGTGCATGTCTGGACAGAAGGTATTCTGCCTTACCTCGATCAACTGAACATCTATCAGGGGCTCAATTTCTCTGCGCCTATTATCGCCCCGGTCGATCTCGGCGTGATCGGCATTCCGGGAGGCACCTATAATCCGGCGTCGTATGGCGTCGATAATGTTTCCGCGAGCGACCATGCGATTTCGGCTTTTGTTTGTCCGAGTACCCCCAGGGGATCCAGTAAAGTCGGACCATTTGATTGGGGTTTCGCGTTGGTGGGGGTGCCCGGGACAGGCATTGAATTACGTGGGGGAGCGATGGACTATCCGGCCACCAGTGCAACGGGCGGTCAGGTTGACAATGCTGCCGGAGAAACTACCTCCGGTCGTGGAGTCCTCTCTGACGAGCAGTATGTCGGGATTAAACACATCATCGATGGCACTTCGAACACATCAATGGTCTGCGAGCGTGCTGGTGCCCCGCAGGTATATCGCAAAGGCAAGCTGGTGTCCTCAGTAGTCAGCACAAGTGGCGGCACCTGGAATGATCCTTTTCTCGGCGCCAATTATTTTCGGGGATCTCTGTACGATGGGACGAACACGGGATCGGGACTCTGCACGTTGAATTGTACGAATGAACGGTTGGGCGGGGGTTATAGCTTCCATCCTGGTTCGGTTACGTTTCTTCTTGCTGACGGTTCGGTTCGCAGCGTGTCAGACAGTACCGACACCGGGGTGGTCGGTCGATTGATCTCCTTTGCAGGTGGTAATCCTGTCGGCGAGTTCTAGACGGTTGAGATTCATTCTGTCGTAGATTTGCAGGATTTCAGGAGGACTGTGACTGGCGCTTTGTACGACAGCCACCAGCCCTCCTGAATTTCCGTCCAGTTGGATAATGAGATGCACCGTCCGAAGAACTTTTGTGTATTGCTTTTGGTTTCGCTGCTGCTTGCAGGCTGCTCGAGCTCGACGGGGCCGGACGGGCCGCCACCTCCAAAGACGACCAGGGTTGGAGGCGTGCTTCTGGTTGACGGAGAACCTTCGCCCCTGGTCAAAGGCGTGGTCGAACTGAAGCTTTATCCCAAAGGGCGCGAGGTGAAGCCGGGAGAGTCTGTCCCTGAATGTATTGTTGGTCAGGACGGGAAGTATACATTCAGTTCTTACAGGGATGGAGATGGTGCCGAACCCGGTGACTATGTACTTTCAGCGGAGTTGCTAAGAATGGGGCTGGGTGACCTGTTCGGCCCGGACCAATTCCTCAATAACTTTAACTCCCCGCTCAACGAGGATGCCAGGTTCCAGGTGAAGATCGGTGATGGAGAAGCCGTGGAAATCCCAACCATTGACATCAAGACCAGTGAATTGAAGCAGCAGCCGAATCATCCTTTTGCAAGTCCCACCGGAAAGAGGAAGTAGAGTGGCGTGGCCCGGCGGGGAATCGATTTACCAGACGCAGATCGTTTAAATTGCCGGATGCCTCGTTGTGAAATGCGCCCGGCCACCCAGCTCTGAACAGCGAGAACTGTAGCTTGCTGAGAATTCTTTAGTCGCACGTCGTCGTTTTTTGTGTCCAGCATTTCTAACGCAACCGTGTTTTGGCCGCGATCTGAGTCTGATCGGCGATGTCCAGACGTGTTATTTTCCAGTGGCCGGCGCGGGGTTCAATGGTGAAGACGGCGTCGAAGCGGTTCTGGCGTTCGTGAATATGGCCCCAGTGTTCCACGGTCCCAGCGACTGTCCAGGTCGAATGAAATTCAAAACCGGGCCACGGCGTGGTCGTTGACGATCGCGGCAGCTCAGCTCCACTTTCGTAGACTATCGACTGAATTCTGGCCACCGCTCCGCTCTGCTCCCGCATTTCCAGACTCTGCCGGAGCTGCAGATACAGTGATTCCAGCAGTGGTCCATCGACACTTGTGGCGAGGACATCGTAAACTCGGTCTTCGCTGCCAAAATCCAGCGAACGATAGATCCCCTGATGCAGCTTCTGAAAGATCTCCGTGGCCGCATTTGGACTTAGCTCTGACGGTGGCTTCCAGGGATGATTTATCGTGACGCCAAACGAACGCCAGACGGCGATTGCGAGGATCAGTGCCGATCCTGCCACAAGCAATCGCAGCGAACGATTTGATAGTCGCAGACTGCCGATGGCAATGGCCAGACACAACAGACTACCCACCGGAATGGTCAGTGTTGGCCGTGGTTCGATGTTCGCCGGCACGGGCGCAATCGGTCGCGGGAGTGCTTCGGGATCACACGTCCACTTGAGCACATTGTCGGCGGCTCGGTTATATTTCGAAAACTCGAAACGGTCCATTTTGTCGGGCCAGGCAATCACAACAGACTGAATTTTGTTCATCGTCGAATAATATTTTTCCCACGTCACGGTCGCGTCGCGGACAACATCATCCGGAGTCTGATATCTCAAAATGATTCCCACGCGACCGCTGGCGAGGCTGACTTTCTGCTCGGCCGCCTGCGCTGCAAAATCACGCAGATCGAGACCGTAAAAATCGATCCTGGAAAATTCGGGCATGACGCGGGAGCCATTGATCGTCACGGGATTCTCATCGCGCAACCAGTCGCGAATCAAAGTTCGAATCGCATCCTGCTCATCGATCTCCACAAATGACGGATCGCGACTCTTGAGCGGCAGGATCGTTTTGAGCGTGGCCAGCGGGATCAGAATCTCATGGCGTATCTCATTCGGCTCAATGTAAACAAATGAGTAGACGCTGCTGTAACTGGTGATTCCCAGCGTGGCTTCACGCTGTCTGGAAAACCACGACTCCCACTCGGCGTCAGAAGCGTCTTCAGTGAGCGCCTGCTCCCAGTCGAACCGCACGGTCGTTGAAGCCCCGGGAGTCAGGGATTCGGTGTAGTTCAATGCGGTCCCGGCCTGATGAACCGTCAGTTTCATTTCGCTGGGGATGATAAAATTTACGTCGCTCATATCCTGCTGAATGGTCAGGAATTCCGGGGGCTCCGCGAATGGGAACTCGAGTTCATATGAGGCCGTGTGCAGCATCATGTCGGTGCTAAGGATTCCGTCCGCCGGAATCTCGAACGGCTTCAGATCCGTGACTTCGCCTGTGATCGGTTCGCCACGGGCATCTCGCAGCGTCACGCGTTCCAGCAGAAATTTGCGGTGGTCCGCGAGTCCGCGTTTGAGATCATCCGGCGAGATTCGATCCTCGTCGTTCGGTTCAAGACCCTGAAACAGGATGAGATCTTCCGCGAATAACTGAATCCGCATGATTGCCTTCGTGCGCGTCACGAAGATGCTGGCTTCCGTCACGGAAATCGGATGGGCAGCCACTGCCCCACTACCCATCCCGGTTCTGCTGCCCGCCAGAATTGCGATCGCGAGCAGCAGAACGGAAGAGATGACTCGCGCTTGCGGAAAGCACACGCGATGAAGCCGACCTGGTATCATTGGCAACGGATTAACTCATCCAAATCATACACGAGTTGCTGCCGCTTCCGGCTGCAGTGCACTGAGGAGCAGATCGCTTAATTCGGCCACGGACACGCCTTCCGGCAGGTCCCAATCTGCTTTTGAGAGATCTTTAGTCGCACCGGACTGGACGATGTCCGCGATTTCAGCATTCGAAATATGCAGCACAGGAATTGTTTCGTCGGTCAAACCGCGGACAATCGCATGGACACCGGCCTGAGACACGCTCGCCGTGAATTGTCCGCCACCCGGACCGCTCACATCGAGACCGATCCTGACGCTGCCGTCATCGCGAGTTGTTTGGATGAGGGCCGACAATTGATCCTCCGCCCAAAACGAAACCGGCTCCCATTCACTTTTGCGTTTGCCCCAGCGGTCTTCATTACCGTATTCGATGTAGCGGTTCATGACGGTTCGGTCGAAATCCGGGCAGACAATATCCGCGGTGAAGCGCTTGAGGTTTGTCAGATCGAAGGTATTGTCACTGCGTTCGTAGGGTGCATAAGTTTCGGCATTTTCCCAGTACATTCTTTCGAACATCCACTGGTCTTCATTCTCATCGCGCGTCGGACCTGGCGGATCAATTTCTTCGTGGCCGCAAAACGTGGCCCCCGTCGAATTGAAGTAGTCCCCGCAATATTCAATGATTTCCCGGGAAGAAATCGGATTCTCAGGAGCAATGTGATACGTCAGGCCGCGCGCCTCAGGTGTTTCAAACAGGCGACACATGACTGCTGAAACCCATTCCACCGGAATGATGTTGCGGCGTTCGTCTCCCGTCATCCGCATGCGAATCGGCGTATAACGTTTTCCGTCAGGGCCGACGGGCAGCGTCGGGATCATCAATGCCATCAGGCGCAAATACAGGTAGATGCCGTGATACGTATTGGTGTATCCGGTGCGTGAATCTCCCGCGATGACGGCGGGCCGGTAAACTGTCACGTGATCAGCAAAGTCGATGGCTCGCACAAGCGATTCCGCCATGAATTTGCTTTCTTCGTAGTCGTTCCGGAATTTCTGACCGACGTCCAGACTGCTTTCCATCACGCGGCCTTCCTGATAGCCGGCGACGTACGCGGTCGAAACATAATGTATATCGTGGATCTCAAGATCACGACACAGATCAATCATGTTCTGCGTGCCGTTCAGGTTTGTGCGCCACGGCTCACCTGCCCGATCCTTGCCGTAGAATTCCAGGATCGCCGCACTGTGAATAATCTTTGAGCAGTTTTGTTTTACCCAGTCAGCGTCGTCCCCTGACATTCCAAAACCTGGTTCCGTAATGTCACCCGCCAATACAACCGGTCGAGGCAATGGAGATCCCAGTTCTCGTTCCCAGTGCTGCAGAATTTCTTCCATCCGATCGCGTGGAGATAAACGGCGTGATGGTCGCACCACAACCGCCAGTTCGTGACCATTCAAAAGCAAGTCCCGAACCAGATAGCGTCCAACTAATCCTGTAGCACCCGTCAGCAACGTGTACATCTTCTCTCCTGGAAAAATCCGAAGTTGCAGTCCATCATTTTGAGATACCGCCGGGTCGCCCATCTGGCTTCTGCGGATACTCTTCAGAGAACGGCCCATTGAACCATCAAAAGATCAAATTCGAAAGCAAATTGTGTCCGACAAACCAAACTCGATCCGAATCAATTCTGCAAATCATATTCAGTTGCACCAGCTGGATGCATTTTTCGCAAGCCGTGCAGTTTAGCTTGTATGACCATGTAGCCCAATCATCCCGCCTTTCATTTGTCTGTTTTCGTTTCCGTAATAAATGGCCTGACGTAACGTCTGTCGAACCTGCCCGATCGATGTTTCGCAAGGCATTACTATGAAACGTTTTAGACGTAAGCCGTTCCGCAGAAAACTGTCCTAATGTGGGATTCGGCAGTTTCTGCTGAAAGAGGGGATGCTTGCGTTTTCGGATCGCCAATGGCCGACAGTTGAATCTCACCCGATAAATTCTCAACAGTTTTGGATGGGCAGGCCCGAATCCAGGAACAGTCTTCGGCACTCGAATTTCCGACTCTGCATTCGCGGATCCCTGCAATTCGGCAGGAAACGAAGGGACTTCGCCACCCTGAAGGGCTATTTCTTGATGGATTTTGGAGGGAAGTCTGTTATTCAGCCCAAATCCAGGTGCCGGAATCCTTGTTGTGAACGGCGTGGATCCGTAGAAATACAGGGCTTGCGCG
>JAGQQS010000081.1:0-5159 GCA_020426105.1 Planctomycetaceae bacterium | reverse complement strand
TCTTCAGGTACCATCGTTTTATGACATCCTTTTCCGGTGTGATTCCCCCAGTCGTTACTCCGATGTTGACGCCCGATCAGTTGGATGGATCTGCAGTCAAACGGATTGTTGAGCATTTGATTTCCGGCGGTGTATCGGGGATCTTTATTCTGGGGACGACAGGTGAAGGTCCATCGTTGACACAGCGTATGCGTTACGAAATGCTGGAGCTTACCTGTGCTGCCGTTGCGGGGCGTGTTCCGGTGTTTGTGGGGGTGACGGACACCTGTCTCGCGGAATCGATAGCTTTGGCAGAACGTGCAGCCAGCTGTCAGGCCACTGCGATCGTGGCGGCCGCGCCGTTTTATTTTGATGTTCCGCAGGCGGCGTTGGAGGCCTGGTTTGACGCGCTGGCGACTGCGTCGCCGCTACCGTTAATGCTTTACAACATGCCTTCCTGCGTGGGTGTTGTCCTGTCGCATGCGATCGTGGAAAATTTGTCGCATCATCCGAACATTATCGGGATCAAGGACAGTGGCGGGGACATGGCGTATTTTGGAGTACTCTGTGAACGATACCGCCATCGCGAAGACTTTGTCATTTTTATCGGCCCGGAAGAGCGGCTGGCGGATGCTGTCGCACTGGGAGCCGCGGGTGGAGTTTGTGGTGGAGGCAATTTGTTGCCGCACCTCTACACGTCTTTCTACAAGGCCGCCGTGGGGGGTGATGCTGCGGCAGTCGCGAAGTATGCAGATCAGGTTCGCAATGTCTTCAAGTCCGTGTACTGTGACCCGGACGACAATATGAATTTGATTCCGGGACTGAAGCGGGCGATGCACGAACTCGGTTTGTGCAGTGCGGTCGTTGCACCTCCTTTATCGGCTGTGTCACCGGGACACGCCGCTAAAATTGCGGCAGCACTGCCTCAACTCGTGGCTCAGTCCCGGCAGTAAATTATAATTTTACACAGGGTATCCGGCGGGGTGTATTTAATGAGTCGTATCAGCATAATGGCTGCACTCACAGTGGGTTGCTGTGTGGCATTGAGTTCATCCATTACCTACAGCCAGCAGTCGAAGCCTGCGGTTGATCTGAAGGACCCGCGAATTGG
Organism: Planctomycetaceae bacterium; assembly: GCA_020426105.1. Lineage (GTDB taxonomy): Bacteria > Planctomycetota > Planctomycetia > Planctomycetales > Planctomycetaceae > SXXK01. The sequence continues at coordinate 4,069 of JAGQQS010000081.1, read as the reverse complement.
TCGAAAGATCATGGTGACGAAAGCGGGAGCCCAGTTGAGAACGCCGGAGGCGACTGTCTGGAAAGGCTATCTGGGCGAGGTCTTTACCGTTTCGCTTACGAATGGAGAGTGGCTGTGGATCCAGGAAAAAGGCGGCTGGCTGTGGGAGAAGGAGACGATTCCGTTCGATGCCGCCATCAAATTACTGACTGAGCGGATCGAAAAGCAAAAGACAGGCGAGCACTATCATCTGCGGGGCGTCGCTTATCTGGCGCACGAGCAGTACGACAGGGCTATCGCCGATTTTACCGAGAGTCTGCGACTGCAGCCACGCAACGCCGGTGCACTCAATAATCGCGGCCAGACACATTATCTCAAAAGGGCTTATAAGTCAGCGGTCGAGGACTACACAGCCGCGCTCGGGATTGATGCACAGAATCCTCTGGTGCTTAACAATCGCGCCCTCGCATACATTGAGCTGAATGATATCAACAGCGCGCTGAGTGATCTGCAGGAGGCTCTGAAACTGGTTCCGCAATACCCGGAAGCACTCAACAATCGCGGCGTGGTGTATCAGAAGCAGCGGAAATTTGACGAAGCCATCGCAGATTTCACAGAAGCCCTCAAATTCGACCCGAAATACATCGACGCCCTCGAAAATCGGTCCTTTTCCTATGTTCAGAAGGCTGACTATGCGAACGCAGTGGCTGATCTTGAGTCTGCGATGAAACTGAATCCGAGTTCGTATGAGGCGGCGAATGATCTGGCCTGGATCCTCGCAACCAGTCCTGATGCGTCGGTGCGCAATTCAAAACGTGCTTTGCTGCTGGCAAAGCAGGCATGCGAACTGACTCACTACAAACAATGGAACACGCTGGATACACTGGCGGCGGCGTACGCTGCAAACGGCCAGTTTGGTGATGCGAAGCAATGGCTGGCAACGTCTCTCAGGTTCGCACCGAAAGAAGAAAAGAAGCGCCTGCAGATTCATCTGGATTTGGTATTGGCGGAAAAACCTGTGCAGGATTAGTGTTATGCCGGAGTCCGTTTCATCCACGATTCTTGAATGTTCTGCAGAGGCACTGCGGACTTTTCTGGGACGCACGTCGAATTTGCCGCAGATCAGTGATCCGGAACTGGAACTGGAAATCCTGTCTGCACCTGAGATCGTTGCCGTCGGGCAGCGGATTGAATTTCGGATCACGGCCTGGGGCTTTAAGCAGCGCGCCACGCACGAATACATTATCGCCGATCCATTGCAGATCATCGAAGATCAGATTGAAGGCCCGCTGCGTGCCTGGAAGCATGCGCAGCAGATCGAAATCATCGATGCGAACCAGTGCCGACTGACCGATTACGTGGAATTTCAACCGCCCGGCGGGATGCTCGGCTATCTGCTGACAGAAGCCAAAGTTCAGGCTTCCATTCAGGACGGGATGCAGATTCGTTACGATGCGCTGGCCGGGATTATTCGCAGTGGAAACCTTAAATGACGAATCTGCCTCAACCTGCGAGACAAGGCCGGTCGCACCCTCCCACGGTCGCTCTCGCATTGTTTGTGGGTACGGGTTTAAGCGCCGCATTTGTAGGTCTTGCGGCGGTCGTGATTCCAGGCATCCTGCTGATGGTCGTTGCCGGATTTGGGTTGCTGCTCTTTTTTGTGCTGCAATATTTTTTATGGGCAAAGTGGCTCTACCCGGTTGTGGTACGGATGGAGCGAGAATCCACGGCAGACCAGCCGGGACAGGCTCCCGGTTTTTCTTCCGAGGATGACCCATGATCGTACCACCTTCATTTCTGTTTCAGTATCAGCTGTCCGTGCCCCGTATTGACGGACTGCACACGAAGCAGGGGCGACCCCTCCGACTGCCGGAAACGGCAGGCATTTTCGTCCCGGCTGCCATGAACGAAGGAACTCCCGGGATCAAGGTCCGGCTCGCGTGGAATCCGGACGGACTGGCGATGGAGCTAGCCGTGCACGGAAAAAAACGGGAACCTTCCGGGCGTCGAAATGATCTGAAACATTCGGATCATGTTCTGGTGTTGATTGACACACGCCACACCGCTACGACTCATCGCGCGACCGAATTCTGCACGGCATTGCAGATTCTGCCTGCCGACGAGGCCGCCGAAGACCTGGCCTCCGTACAGATTATCGACATCGCGCAGCAGCGGAGTGCGCCGCGAGCGCAGGATTCGAGGCGTGTCAAGGTTTCGACAACCCTCATCAATGATGGCTATCGCCTCGAACTCTGGATTCCCGCCACACAGATGCACGGATTCGCGGAAGCGCCGGAGATCGGTCACCTGGGGTTTTATGTGGTTGTAGAGGATACTGAGCTGGGACAACTTCCGCTCAGCATTGGCGACGATTTCCCGGTTGCCCATGACCCATCCACGTGGCTTCAGCTGAATCTCTGACAAGTACGTTTCCTGTCCGCGTGGAAGCATGGACTGATCGACATGAGAAGTATCGGGCGTGCCTGATCACTTTGGAGAAATTGACGCCGCATCCGCTGGTCGATGAACCATGAGGACAACCGCTGTTCATGGCTGTGTATTCCGACGACGAAATTCGCGAGGTAGTGGACAGGGTCTACCGATCTGAGTCGCGGCGGGTGTTTGCGACGCTCGTTCGCTCACTGCGGGATTTTGATCTGGCTGAAGAAGCCATGCATGAGGCATTTGCCCTGGCAGTCACACAGTGGGGCACATCGGGCATTCCCGACAATCCGCGGGCCTGGCTGGTCTCAGCGGGTCGCTTCAAGGCGATTGATGCGTTGCGACGACGCAGTCGCTTTGAAGCACGTACACACGAAATTGCCGCTCGTTTTGACGAAGTGGCACAAACCAATGCGGAGCGAAGCAGTCATGATATTGAAGATGACCGCTTACGGCTGATTTTCACCTGCTGCCACCCGGCGATTGATCCGAAGATTCAGGTCCCGCTCACGCTGCGGGAAGTCTGCGGCCTGACGACTGAGGAAGTGGCGAGCGCCTTCCTCACAGCACCCGCGACCATGGCGCAACGGATTGTGCGTGGCAAAGCAAAAATCCGCGACGCCGGAATTCCGTTCGTCATTCCGGCTGCGGCCGATTTTTCGGAACGACTGAACTCGGTGCTCACCGTGATTTATCTGGTGTTCAATGGAGGCTACTCCGCGTCGTCCGGAGTGTCCATAACGCGGGCCGATCTGTCCTGCGAAGCAATCCGACTCGGAAGACTCCTGACCGAATTGCTTCCCGATCCGAAGGCCGCGTATCAGCGGGCCATCTCGCTGGTTCGTCCGGAGCCTGAACGACGATTTCTGGATCGTCGACTTTCCGAACTACCCGCCGATTGATTGGCATGGGAAAATTATTCCTGCATAATTTGCGAGCCTGGTGTCGATTTGCGAAACCGTCATTCGACTATAGTCTGAAAAGCCGTGACTGCTCGGCAACACATGCAGATCTACGACGACTCTATGTCTGAATTCAGGAGACAATCATGCAAATTCCCGAACCTCAGATGGAACATCAGTGGCTTCACAGGCTCATCGGAGAATGGACATTCGAGGGCGAATGCAACATGGGTCCTGATCAACCTCCCATAAAAAATACCGGCCGGGAAACCGTACGATCACTCGGCGGACTGTGGACGGTTGGTGAGGGAGAAAACGAGATGCCCGGGGGCGGAACTTCTCAGTCCTTGATGACGCTCGGCTACGATCCACAGCTGCAGCGGTTCGTGGGGACATTTATCGCGGGGTGTATGACCTGGCTGTGGCCGTACAACGGGTCGCTCGACGCGGACAAAAAGGTGCTGACACTCGACTCCGAGGGCCCCAGCTTCGCAGACGATGGCACGCTGGCAAAGTACCAGGACATCATCGAATTCCTCGACGATGATTTGCGAACATTGTCATCTCAATATCTTAACGCCGATGGCAAGTGGGTTCCGTTTATGAAAGCTCGATACCAGCGCGTGAAGTGAACTATGAAATACATGCTGCTCATCTATAGTCCGGAAAATGCCTGGACTCCTGAAGAATGGAATCAATGCGATCAGTCGGAGCAGGCATTGATTCCGCGGCTTACAACACGCCGC
>JAGQQS010001153.1 GCA_020426105.1 Planctomycetaceae bacterium | reverse complement strand
GGAAAATTGCGTCGCCAAATTGCGAAGCTATTCAGTCGTACCTATCTGCTTGGCAAGTGGCTGGGGCTGGAGGTGAAGCAGCCGGAGTCTCAACTGCCCGGGCTCATTGTGCTGCAGATTGATGGACTTTCAAGGCAGCAGTTCGAGGCCGCAGTGGCAAAGAACCGCCTGCCATTTCTTAAAAAGATGATGAATCACGGATATTTTAACCGGCTTAGCTTTTATTCAGGGTTGCCGTCAACGACACCGGCAGTTCAGGCGGAAGTGATGTATGGAGTAAGATGTGTCGTTCCGGCGTTCCAGTTCCTGCATCGCGCAACCGGCCGCGTTTTTCGCATGTGTGATCAGGAGGCAGCGGCGACAATTGTCAGAGAACAGACGGCTCAGGGTACGCCGCTGCTTACAGGTGGATCGAGTTACTCGAATCTCTATTCGGGTGGGTCAAGTGAAGCAGAATTCTGTGCCGAGACTCAGTCGGTCCGGTTGCTTATCAAGCGTATCCGGCCATTGCGTTTATGTCTAACGCTCTTTCTGTACACGTTCACGCTGCTGCGGATATCCTGGCTGGCATTGATTGAACTGGTCATCGCGATCGGAGATATGATTCACGGCGTCCTGCGCCGTGACTGGAAAAATGAAATACGTTTTGTACCCGCCCGAGTCCTGGTATCCGTCGTACTACGGGAGTGGGTTCGAATCGTTGTGAAGCTTTCGATTGCGAGCGGCACGCCCGTCGTTTACGCAAATCTTCTGGGATATGACGAGCAGTCACATCGCCGCGGACCGGCGAGTGCATTCGCTCATTGGGGATTACGCGGAATCGACGGAGTCGTTAAGGATATCTTCCGTTTCGCCCAACACGCAGACGGACGTGACTATGAAGTGATTGTTTTCTCCGATCATGGCCAGGAGTCCGTGCGAATCTACGAATTTGAATACGGTAAATCCATTCAGCAGGCAGTTACCGACGTGCTGAGGCACGGTCCGTTGGCGCAACGGATCGTACGGAGCCTGGATGGAAATCCGGAGTCGCACCGACGATTTCAACATTGGCGACGAAGGAACCCGGATCTTCACAACCGGGAAAACGAATCTGACAGGTTGACACCAAAACAGCTTTCCGACGAAGTCATTGTCACGGCCATGGGTCCGATCGGCCACGTCTATGTTCCTGTCGCCCTGACAGACGCTGCCAAGGCAGAATATGCTGCATGCCTCGTGCAGCAGGAAAATGTTCCATTGGTGCTGTATCGCTGTTCTGATCAGCAGGTCTTCGGCCGCAATCGGCAGGGGCTGTGGAACGTGCGGGAAGACTCCGCGATGATTTGCGGGATCGATCACAAGTTCGTCAATGAAATTCGTGATGATTTGATCACACTGTGCGCCCATCCTGACTCTGGAGATTTGATCATCAGCGGTTGGGATCCTGAACAGCGCCCGCTGACATTTGTGCAGGAAAATGGAGCTCATGGCAGTCTGGGATTTCAGGAAACGCGAGGTTTCGCTCTGCTTCCACAGCATCTTCCCGTTCGTCAGCACGAGATCGAGAACGGAGAACGCTTTATTCGCGGCCTTGACCTGCATGCCGCGGCGTGGCACTTCCTGCATCCGGACCGAGCACTTTCAGCTTCACTTCGCCAGCCGTTCCACCGAACACCCATCCACTTCAGTCCGCGCGTCTCACAGTCAACGGATCCTGGCGCGTTGGCGGCGTCCGGTATGCTGCGAGTCATGACATACAACATACATCATTCGATGGGCCTCGACGGTCGTTGTCGTCCGCTGCGTATTGCGGATGTCATTGCCGAGTCCGGGGCAGATGTCGTCGCGCTGCAGGAAGTGGATAAGAACCGTGCAAGAACGAGTTTTCAGGATCAGGCCGCTGTTATTGCCTCGCGGCTCGAAATGAACTACCGATTCTTCCCTCTCCTGACGTTGGGGCAGGAACAATACGGGCTGGCTATCCTGAGTCGCGTCCCGATGCACATCGTAAGAGAAGGAATTCTACAGCAGGGAAGCTCGGGCAAGCGTCGCGAATCCCGCGGAGCGATGTGGGTCGCACTGGAAGGCAGATTCGGCTTGATTCATCTGATCAATACGCACCTTGGACTCACGAAAGCAGAAAGACTGTGTCAAATCGAGGAGTTGCTCAGCGACCGCTGGCTGGGTGACATCGAAAGCAGGGAGCCCGTGATAATTTGCGGAGATCTGAATGCCGGGCCGCGATCTGAGGTGCTGAAACGACTAACGATGCGCTTTCACTGCACTCAATCGATTGCAGTGGATCATCGCCCTCAGGCAACTTTCGCTTCTATATTCCCGCTGCGACAAATTGATTACATCCTTGTGAGTTCCCACTTTTCGGTGTCATCGAGCTGCGTCAGCCGTAACCACATGGCGAAGGCGGCGTCCGATCACCTGCCCGTCTGTGCCGCGCTAAAGACCGACCGAAAATCGAAAGCACCCGTCCCCATGGCATACGGATGGCGACCACATGACGATGAAATTGAACTGGCACGCTCAATCTTTGAAGTAGAAGGAGCGGATCACATTTCTGTGGAGTCCGTGGCAGGTCCGCAGGCTGCTGACTAAGACACTCGGCGGTTCTTAAACTGCTGCGGCCACCGCGTGCTTTCCAAACTTGTTCCTGAACTTTCTGAACGGCAACGCTGAAATTCCGCGGTACCGCATTTTCAAGAATGAGCGGCCATACGTTTTACGGCTCACCTGCGGCCAATTGACTGCCTGATCACCAAATATCAGCCTCTGGGCTCTCTGATTCTCACGGCAGTTGTTCAACGTGGATGTTCTGCGGTCAGGATGATCGCTCGGCGATCAGCGGAATCGGAATTTATCGTCGACTGATTTCAATTGCTGCAATGATCTACCTGATAACTGGCCGCACTGAACACGGGGAGGGTCGGCACATGAGTTGCTGTCGAAGATTTGGCGGCGGCAAATGTGCACATGGGCGGCGTCCGGAAGTTGCACTGATAGCGCAGAAAGAGTCTCCGGTGCATATATGGAGGAAAGTTTTGATGGGTGCTGGCATCGGAGCGGCCGGTCTGTTGACCGCCCGCTCAATAGTGCGCAATTTGCGAAGTTTCAGCTGGGATCAGAAACGAGTTCTCGTGACGGGCGGGTCGTGTGGACCAGGACTTGTGATCGCACGTCAACTTGCCTCAAAGGGTGTTCGCCTTGCGATTTGTGCCCGAACGCAGGAGCAGCTTGAGCCCGCCACGGAAGAACTGCGAACCTATGGTGGAGATGTACTCGGCATCCCGTGTGACGTGCGTGACCCGGATTCGGTTGCGGAGATGTTTGGACAGATCGAGCAGGAATTCGGAAGTGTTGAAGTGCTGTTCAATGTTGCCGGTGTAATTGAAGTCGGTTCA
>JAGQQS010001152.1 GCA_020426105.1 Planctomycetaceae bacterium | reverse complement strand
TGTCCTCCGTGTTCCGACGCAGCCAATCCTCATCGACAAACCTGCTGAGTACCCAGACAAATGTTCCATGTGGCTGCTGCAGTTCTTCGTCCGACGGCTCAGTTCCATCCGGGCGTTTAAACCCCGTTGCCGTCAGCTGCACCGTCCATTTTTCGCGCTGGCCAAATTGATTGATGCGAACGCATACACGATGCGCCCACGAGATGCCGTAGAGGCCGCTGAACAGTTCGATCACAATCCTCAATCGCTGTGACTTTGTTGATGCCATTTGGAGTCGGGTCGTTTGTTGCAGGACATTTCGACGATAGCTCCGGATGGCAAAGAGAATGAACAGCGGAGCGGACTGCGATACCAGAGCCGAAAAGGATGTATGCGTGGTGCGGGGAATCAGCAGTAATCCGATGCCCGTGGCATACACGATCGCAAAGAGTGAAGAACGTGTCCCCAGCAATGCACCTGCGCTCATGAGCAGGACCACCACGATACCCATCACTGCTGGTGCACTTACTTCGATCGCGGATCGCCCCTGGTTTCCATATAACTGACTTATGGCTGGCAACTGCAGCACGCCCACCAGCGGCAAAACGACGAACCAGTGCCATGCGAAAATCCCGGGACGTCTGGCACCGGGGATTGTAACAAGCGGCGTCAGCAGCATTGTCGCCGCAAACCAGGCGGTCCATGAAACCAAAGCACCGCCAGCCTCCACCAGCGGCAGTGAAACAACGGCGTTCATGGTTAACGCGAGCAGTGCCGCGATCATCCACGACCACGCGGCGCGGACAGTCCAGGGATAAAGATGCGCTCGAATGCTCAGCGCGAGGCAAACTGCTGTCAGCGATGCGAGGAGTGAACTAAATCCAATAATGGAGTGCATCTGAACTCTTTACCTGAACTTCTTAAAGCAGACTGCTCTTCCGGTACAGCACGTATCCTGAGAATCCTGACGGCAGAATACGACTGATGAGCGACTTGAATCGAATTTTCCCGATGCGGCACAATTCAGGAAGTTCAGGAGGTTGTCACGATCCGGTAAATTCTCGGAGAAAAACCGATCCTGCGCTATGCATCAATCCGAAGAATAATGCGGGTGGAAATCATGGCAATGAGATTGGCGGTGGTTTCAGGTGCATCGGTTATCCGGTCCACGCAGAGCCCGCTGTCGTGGCTGACAGCGGCACCGTACATGGCGGTTCGTTCCGTTGCGAAAAACTCGATCTGAGACTGCGTCCGCGAGGAACCGATCACGATCGAAGGGGGGATTCAGATGAAATTCAGTAAGCCGCTGGTGCTGCTTCTTGGGGGTATCCTTTCAACGTCAGGCATGGGTTGCTCCGCGATCACTGCTGTCGTCAGCGATTCCCGACCGGCAAACAGGGAGAATCGAGGAGACGCGGATCGCCTGGCAGCGATCGGTCGCGTCTTCGAAAACCAGGGACGCTACGACAAAGCCGAGGTCATGTACCGCAAGGCACTTAAAAACCGTCCCAATGATCCGGCGGTCCGCAGTCAGCTGCAGCAGCTGGCAGCTCGGCGGCAGGAACAGAAATTCGGCCCGACCGGAGCAGCGAATGCCATGGCCGTTGCCGACGCTGTCAGTCCACCGAAGTCTGCCGTTCAGCAACTCAGACGGACAGTTGCTGCCTCCGGAAATGCGGCAGTGCTGACGACATCTCCACAACCCGCTGCGGCAAATGTTCCGGCATCAGGTCCGCAGGTGTCACCAACTTCGCCGATGTATGTTCCGCCACAGCGGCAGTGGAATCAGCCGCAGCAGTTTACAGCGCCAGCCGCAGCACGTCGTCCATTACCTCCTGTCACACCCGCCTCGCTCACGCCGGAAATTGCACCAGGGGCGGAGTTTGCGGTTAACTGCCAGCCAGCACCTGCATCAAACGATGGCTGGCGCAGCAGCCAGTCAGGAATCATTACCAGCGACGACATCATGGTTGCCCTTGAGTCTCCGGATGATCATGTTGCGTTGCTGCTGAAAACGCTGGACGGCGCAGATAGTTCGGAAACAAAAGCCCTCGCCGCCACGCTCCTGGGTGACTGCGATTCCTCAAATACACAGATTCGCAGCGCCTTGGTGCGGCATCAGGGAATTCAGACGGATCCGGAAGTTCTGATCGCCATTTGCGATTCACAGATCGAGCGTGAAGAAGCAGATCAGCAGACAGTCAATTGCCTTGTCTGTCTTTGCACGGGATTCAGCAGTGAGATTCAGATTCAGGCGACTGCTCAACTGCGAAATTTCGCCGGAACGGACTATGAATCGTTGTGTCTTGCAACACTCATGGAATTGCTCGCCAGTGAAGAACCAGGCGTGCGGGCGACTGCCGCATTGACGCTGGGAGAATTCAAGTCCCTTGACGACAGTGCCATGAGAGTACTTCAGGATCTGGCGAATGCGGATCCTGAAGTGGCGGTTCGCGATGCTGCCACTTCCGCGCTTAAGAGATTCGACGCAGATACAATCGAGATTATACCGACTCAGAGCATGACGCCTCACTGATCTGACGCCGGAGACACCTGTAACCAACCTGAACCGTGCAGAAATCTGCACCCGTGTTTTCCAGATCAGAAGACGACAGTACGGAGACTGACCAGCATGATCAAGAAGCTTTCACTTGCAGCCCTCGGCATGATGCTGTTTTCAGCAGCTGGCTGCAATTCAATATCTGACATGTGCCTTGAAAAAGAAATGGCCTGCCGCAACCACGTTTTGGCCTTTAAAGCCTGGGGTGAATGGTCGTGGTGCTATGATGAACTCGATCATCCGCATCATTTCGCAAAGGGCTTTCGAGCAGGTTATGAGAATATCCTTGCGGGGGGCAAAGGTTGTCAGCCAACTCTGCCGCCACGCTGGTATTGGAAGCCCTGTTATCAGTGTCCTGAAGGGCAGAGCCAGATTCAATCCTGGTTTGACGGATACTCGCACGGGGCGCTTGCGGCTCAACAGGATGGCTACGGCAATATGCAGACCATCCCCATGTCTTCAAATGCGAGGCAGAATTTCCTGACGATGAAGATTCCTGTTTCAAATGCCTGCTTTGCAGAACTTGGCGAGTCGGTCCCGGCGGGGCAGGATGAACTGCTGGAAATGCCCGGGGCCATCCCGGAAGGCGAAGTCATGCATGAAGGTGCTCCGGCAACTGAAGTTCCCGGCAGTATCGAATTGGCCCCGCGTCCCTATGAGATGTAAACCGTTTGTCCGCCAGTCTGGTTCGCCCGGTGACCGTGCGAAAGATTCTCCCGTCCTCATTCCATTACATAACATTCGTCAGAACCTGATCTACACAGACTGTTGATTCAGTCGATTCGGGCTCACGGAGGATGCTCAAATGTTGAAAAGCTCTGTTACTGAAATTCAGCACGAATTCTTAAGCAAAGGCAAAGCGAAGTTCGCGCTGCCGTTGATTGTGCTGGCGATGGCCAGCACGGCACTGACCGGATGTCAGACCATCAACGCGATCCCGGTTAATCGAGTTCCCGGAGAGATTCTGGCGGTTGAGCGGAAAGATGATTTCGTTGATATTTCGATGCTCCGATTGCGACAGGATCCGCCTGAAGTATACCTGCTGGGACCGGGCGATGTGTTGGGTGTCTATATCAAGGGGATTCTTGGTAACGACGAAGAATTGCCCCCGGTACATTTTCCCGAAGATTCAAATCGTCCGCCGGCAATTGGCTATCCCGTGCCCATTCGTGAAGACGGAACACTGGCATTGCCAATCGTGGATCCGATCAACGTCGAAGGAAAGTCCCTCGTCGAAGCCACAACCGCAGTCCGCGACGCATTTACGTATCCTCGGGAGCTGATCAAGCCCGGCGAAGAGCAGATTATCGTGACGCTGATTCAGCAGCGTAAGATTCGTGTGCAGGTCATCCGTGAAGAATCCGGAGGCAAGGACGGCGTTAACAAGCGAGGCACAGGTCATGTTGTTGACCTGCCAGCCTATGAAAATGACCTGCTGCACGCTCTGAATGCCACCGGCGGCATGCCGGGAACTGATGCTCGAAACGAAGTGATGATTTACCGTGGCATGTACGACCAGGGAAAGAACGCCGACGTCATCCTCGATGAACTCTGCAGCTCGCACTGCCAGGATCAATGCGTCGATCCCTGCTTCTGTGACGAACGGCCGGTCCCCGACCCGCCTTATGTGACCCGTATCCCATTGCGATACAACCCGGCGAACCCACCAACGTTCACCAAGGATGACATTATCCTGAACGAAGGGGATATCGTCATCATCCGCAGCCGAGACGCTGAGACATTCATCACGGCGGGTGTGCTCGGAGGCGGCGAACATCAACTGCCGCGGGACAAGGATCTGGACATTATCGGGGCGATCGCCATCGCTGGCGGACCGCTGGGAAGCGCAGGCACAGGTGTGGG
>JAGQQS010001151.1 GCA_020426105.1 Planctomycetaceae bacterium | reverse complement strand
TCGCTTTTGGTGCCGCGGCAAAAGCCGCAGACGCCCCGAAACCCAACATCCTCTTCATCTTCGCCGATGATCTGGCATTTGACTGCATTGGTGCCTATGGAAATTCGGAAGTGCAGACGCCGAATCTCGATCGTTTGGCAAAACGCGGCACCAGGTTCCGTCAAACGTACAACATGGGAGGCTGGGGCGGGGCAATTTGTGTGGCCAGCCGTACGATGCTCAACACAGGTCTTTCGCTGTGGCGTGCGAACAAAGTCCAAAAGGAATTAACTGATACTTTTGTTGCCAGGAAACAGATGTGGTCGCAGCTGCTCGCAGCTGCCGGCTACAGAACGTATATGACCGGCAAGTGGCATATCAGCGCCAAACCTGCGGACGTCTTCAGGACGGCGGTCAATGTTCGTGGCGGGATGCCCATCAATCATGATTCGGACGGATACAATCGGCCGCAGAGTCCCGATGATAAACATTGGCTTCCCTGGGACACTAAGTGGGGCGGCTATTGGGGGCCGGGAAAGCACATGAGCGAAATTGTTGCGGATGATGCGGAGTATTTTCTCAAGGATAATTCGTACTCACCTCATCCATTCTTTATGTACGTTGCCTTTAATGCGCCCCATGATCCTCGACAGGCACCAGAGGAGTTTGTTGATCGCTATCCGCCGGAGAAGGTCTCGTTACCGAAACCATTTCTGCCGGAGCACCCATTTGATATCGGCAGCAACAGAATTCGTGACGAGAGGCTTTGCCCGTTTCCGCGCACGGAATTCAACGTCAAGGTAAATCGAGGCGAGTACTACGCGATCATTTCTCACATGGACGAACAGATCGGGCGGATTCTCGACTCGCTGAAAAAGAGTGGAAAGGCCAATAACACGTGGATCTTTTTCACGGCAGATCACGGTTTGTCTGTCGGGCACCACGGTCTTGTCGGTAAACAAAATATGTACGATCACAGCATGCGGGTGCCGTTTATCGTCGCGGGTCCTGATGTCCCGCAGGATCACGTCATCGACACCCCCATTTATTTGCAGGATGTGATGCCGACATCCCTGGAACTTGCGGGGATTCAACAACCAGAGCACGTGGAATTCAAAAGCCTGATGCCACTGATCAGAGGCGAGCGCCATCAGCCGTATGCATCGATCTACGGCGCCTACATGGATTTCCAGCGAATGATTGTCCGGGAAGACGACAAATTGATCGTCTACCCGCAGGCCGAGCGGAAACAGTTGTTCAACCTGAAGGATGACCCCTGGGAAACCACAGATCAGAGTGACGACCCCAAACAGGCTGCTCTGATCGAAAGTCTTGCACAGGAACTGAGAGCTCAGCAACGACAGCTGGGCGATGATCTGCAACTCTGAGCGTATAGCCCCCTTGACGATTGGCTGCAATTCCCTGTGATTCGCCGGATAGTTGCCCTGGATTTGCCGAAAACAGGGCTTTTTGGCGGTGGATCTTCAGCTTGTTTGGCGTTTCTGTAAGCAGGGCTCGCGCCTGTTCCCGCCTGGTGCTTCCTGTCACTTGAAACGTTCTCGCTAAACAATCGTGGAATCTCGTGTTACCGCTAACGAAAATGTGCATCCCGCTGACGCATCCCGCTGTCTATAGACTGATCGTGATGTGGGTTTTCAGCATGAATATGATTCAGGCCGAGGAAGCCGTTTCGGACACGAATCATTTTTTGAAGACTCTCTGCTTCAAATGCCACGGGGAACAGCCCGATGAGGGACTTTTGAGCCTCTCCGGACTGCGTGACCTGTCCACAGACGCGGGCTCCCGCGAAATTTGGGAGAAGGTTTTCAGGCAGGTCAAATCACGAGCCATGCCGCCTGGCGATGCAGCTCAGCCCTCCGAAGAAGAACGGAAGGCTGTCGTTCGATCGCTGAATGAGATGCTGTCGTGGGGTGATCCCAAAGCAGCAGCAGACCCAGGCCACGTGACCGTTCGACGTCTGAATCGGCAGGAATACGACAACACCGTT
>JAGQQS010001150.1 GCA_020426105.1 Planctomycetaceae bacterium | reverse complement strand
ACCGGCAAAAAGATTGAGTGGAACGCGGCCGAAATGCGTGCGACAAATGCACCTGAGGCCGACCAGTTCATCTCACGCAAATATCGGAAGGGCTGGAGTCTGACGTAGACGCGGAGGTTGACGATTTCAACCTCAGTCTTCCGGCACGGTCAATGGCTGCCCATTATGCTGCGGGCCGAGCTGCAGCAGAAACGGGATTGCGCGCCGCGCCCACTCGTCTGGCTTCGGATAATGTTCTGCTCCGGATGCGAAACAGCTTTGCAACATCTCCGTGTTGATGATGCCTGGATTCAACGGGACCGCGCACATCCCATCAGGGAGCTCTTCCGCAAGTGCCCGAGTCAGTCCTTCAATCGCCCATTTTGTCGCGCAATAGGGTGCCACTTCTGCCGACACGGATCGCCCCCAGCCGGAACTCAGATTCACGATGACACCTTTGCGGCGCTTGACCATCGCCGGCACAAAATGGCGAATGACATTTGCGGTTCCGCTGACATTAATCGCCATGGACCGATCAAACTCCTCTGCATCAATCTGCCAGAGCTTCGCGTTCTGATTAATGACGGCCGCGTTGTTGATCAACAGATCGGGCACGCCGAAATCGGCAATGATCCGGCTGGCCCAGTTTCGAACCTGTTCATCTGAGGAGACATCGACGACGGAAAAATCGTGCGAGGCCTCCTGTGAGGCCGTCAGATGGTCAAAACTGGAGGACGCCCGGGCACACCCCACGATCGTGTGTCCCAGCGCTGCGAATCCTTCCACCAGCGCTCTGCCTAAACCTTTCGACACACCCGTAATTACGATCATTTTTGCATTCTTACTCATATTCATGGGTGGGCATACGGGTCAATGATTCAAGACTGGAATGTTTCATTCTCGAAGGAGGCCGTCGCGGCATTGCTTATCACGACGTCATCGTTATCGTACCAGAGAATTCGGACTCGAGACACTCTCCTGTCTGGAATAACTGAACCAAATTCGCGGGCGTTTCCAATGCCTTCACCCACCCTGTGAAAAATCCTTCGGGATGTCAGGACGTGCTCGTTTTTTTTGTTCCTCGCCCTCCCTTTATTCGGACAGACTCCTGTTAAAAAAGAAACGGCCCATTTGCAGCTCTGGAGTCACATCACAGCGTTGCCCGAAGGCTCGCTCCCTGACGCGTTTCAAGTTGTTTATCACCACCTTCCGGTTCATCAAAATCGAAAGTCCACGCATGCAGTCCCGAAATTCAAAAATCGGACTCGTCTTGTTTACGATCTACCTGATCGTCTACGGCGGGTTTGTATTTCTTAATGCGTTCGCTCCTGAAAAAATGGAAGCAACACCGATCGCTGGTCTCAACGTCGCCATCCTTTACGGATTTGGTTTGATCATCGGAGCCATCGTACTGTCGGGACTGTACGGCTTTCTGTGCCGCGAAAAATCGGGCTCAGGTACTAAGGAGCCGCGAGCATGATTCATGAACTTTCGTGGAAAGCCGTCATCTTCTTTTCAATTTTTGTGGGCTTCACGCTGGGCCTGAGTTTCTGGCTGGGACGCAAAGCAAAGTCATCGGAAGGATTTTTTGCGGCACATGGACAGATCCCGTGGTTCGTCAATGGAATCGCCTTCGCCGGTGACTATCTGTCGGCAGCGTCCTTCCTTGGTATCTGCGGCATGATCGCATTTTATGGGTATGATGGATTTCTCTACTCCATTGGTTATCTCGCGGGCTGGATTGTCGCGCTGTTCGTCATTGCTGAACCGATGAAACGGCTGGGGCGTTTCACGTTCGCGGATGCGCTCGATTCAAAATTCAATTCGCCGGGAATCAAACTGGCCGCGGGCATTAGTACGCTTGCTGTGAGTATTTTCTATCTGATCCCGCAAATGGTCG
>JAGQQS010001149.1 GCA_020426105.1 Planctomycetaceae bacterium | reverse complement strand
TAGCGGTTTAGAAAATCAACGTCGCTGCTCCGCAGCTTCTTCGGATGTGGCTCACGATGACCTGCGGTCTTACCGCAGGCTACCGACCACCGCTGCTCCGCAGCGAAGCGCCGAGGGACTGCCAGTCGATGAATGCACCCGGGATATGTTGTGAATCCGGTTCCGGACTAAATTGCACTGACTTCCCGGATTCAAATCCTTCCCGGTGTTACTTGAAAGGCCGATGCAGTCCGTGATACATCACTCTGGTCGGCGACCTGTGGTATCGGCCTTACAGGGAACGGTGTGAAGCATTTGCAAACGACAGAAACAGCGTAAGACCCCTCATCCGGCCTGTCGGCCACCTTCTCCCCTTGTCAGGGGAGAAGGGACTTCGATGACGACGCTGAAAACACGACGACAAATACTTTACAGCGTTGCTCTACAGTCCCAACGATGTTTGCCGCAGGCTGATTCTGATTTCTCGAACTTCCGGAAAATTCCATGGCCATCAGGATGATTGATCTTTCGCACGCGATCACCAATACGACTCCACCGTTTCCCGGCGGGCCGCCGGTCGAAGTGCAATTTCTGGAACTGGAACGTAACAAAACTCCGAGTGACCGTTATGTGCATGCCAGTCGGTTTGCGATGAACATCCATTGTGGAACCCACATGGATGCGCCTTTTCATTTTATCCAGAGCGGTAAAACCATTGATCAGGTGGCACTCGAACGCACCTACGGCATCGCATCGCTGGTTGATCTGCGGCATAAACAAGCCGGTTCGCGAATTGAACGGGCCGATCTGGAAACCGCGGCGCCACGTCTGCGGCAGACGCGAAAAGCAATCCTGCAGACGGGCTGGTCAGCGCACTGGAAACAGCCGGATTTCTTCACTAAGTTTCCCGATATCAGCCCGGAAGCAGCGCAATTTCTGGTGGATTGTGGAGTCCAGTTGGTGGGTCTGGAAGCACCCTCCGTCGATTATAGCCCGAACGACACGCACGTGGTCTTTCTGAGTAACGATGTGCTGCTCGTGGAATGTCTCACCAATCTCGATCAGATCCCGGGTACCGAATTTTGTTCTCAGCGACGCCTCTGAACATCGCAGGGCATGACGGGTCACCCGTTCGCGCGATCGCCATCCTGGATGATGCACGTTAAAGTAGTTTTACTGTACTAAAGTCATGGAGCAGCCTGATCAGGAATTGACCGACGCTGAACGGCACTATCCTCAGCGGGAGCGGTAAACAACGCCCACAGCGACGCCAGAGTCAGGCAGGATGTGCAGAGCATAAATATAATCTGATTCGGTGTGCGTCCCGTCCATTCAAGCCATGGCCAGGCATAATTGAAGAAGAAAGTATTCAGGCCAAAATAAAGCCATGTCGTCGTGAGCAGTGCGGCAGCGGCAAACGTGCGGGGTTTCTGGCCTGACAGTGACCGGCAGATCAGCCAGACCGCAACCGTCAACAGAATTGCAGCAGGAATCATCACAAAAATCAGCCATCCCACAGACAACGGATAAGCCGGCGTTTCCGAATAGCAGAGAGCTCGCATCTGCTTACCCATAATTGGCGCTGCGACCACAATCAGCAGCTGCAGATAGGGAAAAAACCGTCCGCCCACGATGCCGATCATCGGCAGAAAACACATGAAGAATCCCAGATCGACATAAGTGGAAAACGGCAGCAGCACGTCTGCACCGTTCGCATCTTTATTGCCGCTCGGGATCCTGAGAAACTCAGCCGTCAGCAGCAACACCAGATGCAGCGCACAGAGAAATGTCTCCGCTGTCGGTCCGATTGTCACTTCGTCAGATTTCGTTTCGAGATCAATATGGCGGCAGTTCAGCCAGACGCCAAGCCCCATCACCGCACCCCAGATCAGGCCAAAACTGGTTTCCATCATGTTCCACCAGTTGAAATACTGAAACACTTTGAATCCGGACAACCAGCCTGTGCTGAAGGCTTCCGCGTTCCAGGCTTTATAGGATTGAACACACTGGCCGCCGGAGAATCCCAGGCCCCCGGCCACAAAAGCAAAAACAGCCAGACGCACGACCAGAGGATCACGACGAACAATCCCGGCATAAGCCAGCAGACCGATCAAAGCAGCCAGCAATCCACCCCA
>JAGQQS010001148.1 GCA_020426105.1 Planctomycetaceae bacterium | reverse complement strand
CGGGAGATGTGTTGTGAAGTGTTTTCAATAGCATCGTCTTTCTACAGGGGTATTGCAACGTGCGATATGAAACTGAGTGGGCTCGTCAGATCACCAATATTTCGGAGATGGTTGATCAGATATTGTCTCGGGATTACGATCCAATGAGTGCCAGGGGTTTAATCCCCCAAGTTGTTACGGAAGCCACAGTGAATGATGTCATTCGCGAGCTAACAACGAGGTGCGGCGAACATTACGTGGATTGCCTTCGGCGGTTTGTGGAGTCTGTAGTGGACTTGGACGCTGATTGGTCGCTTGAGCAGTTTCGCAATATGTCGTGCGTGGTGGATGGCAGGTTAACGCAGGCATTTAGGACCGGTGCAGAGGTTCTAAGAGCGTACTTCACCAAGGCCACGGTCAATACTCTGTAGTCAAGTAATCCCTTACAAAAGTGCATGGCACCTGGGGTGTTTTTTGCACCTGGGGTGTTTTTCCCTCAATTTCCGCATGCTCGGTGCTCCGGAAATGGACAAAGGTCTGGACTTTCCAAAGTAGCTTTCGTCAAGTGAAACCGCTGCACTCGTCAGAACCCGTGGAAGAGATTTCTCGGGTTCTGCTTTTTGGGCAGCGGCAAGAGTGTGTGAAAGTTCAAAACGACGCCATTTTCAATGCATCGCGGTACAAGCTTTGCCTAAACAACCGTTGAACATCAATAAGCCCCCCTAACAAGACCTCCGTGACCGCTTGACGATCAGCGTGGTTGGATTGCGGTCACATGCTGGTTTCAAGTCTTCAAAATAGAGAGTTTAAGATGTCTACAAGTGAAATGAATTTGTCAACCGCCTGTATTGAAGCATGTCAGCAATGTGTGATCGACTGCGAACGATGCCTGCATGAGATGATTGGGAAAGACGTACATAACGGATGTCCCTATTGTTGCCAGGATTGTCGCGATGTCTGTCAGCTTTGTATTGAGTCGATGGTGCGGGAAAGTAAGTTTCAATCCGAAATCTGCAACCTCTGTGCAGACGTCTGCAAATGGTGTGCAGATCAATGTGGGTTGCGGGATCATGTGCATTGTCAACGATGTGCTGAATCCTGTCGCATCTGTGTTGCAGAATGCCGTAAAATGGCGGCATAATTTCCAGGATGCCGTGAGAGTTATTGATACGAAACATGCTGGCCGCCGGATGGCAGCATAGGTCGCAGTTTGGTCTGCAAATCGCTTTTTCAAAACAGGAGCGTTCTGCCATGTCTAAATTGGTTTTTGTTTGCTGTGGATTTGTTGTGATGACGATGAACTTCAATAGCGAGTACTCTTACTCCAGATCTGCAGTCGCAGGCGGCAGTGAAAAACAATCACCAGAATCGACGCCCAAACCCTCTGCTTCGGCCGACGAGGAGATTGTCGAAGAAACGCCTCCTCCCTGGGAAAACCTGAGCAAACCAGCTGACGCGAAGCTGCGTCATATCCTGAATGCCACCCAATACAACGTGACACAGCGACAGGGTACCGAACCGGCATTCCGGAATCGATATTGGAAAAACCATGCCGCCGGAATATACGTCGATATTGTTTCAGGAGAACCATTGTTTTCCTCGGATGACAAATATGATTCCGGAACCGGTTGGCCTTCGTTCGTTAAACCAATTGACGAACAATTCATTGAATATCGGGAAGATTCTGGATTCTTCACCAGTCGGACTGAAGTTCGCTCTAAGTTGGCAGATTCTCATCTCGGTCATGTGTTTAACGACGGCCCGGCCACCCGCGGCGGAAAACGATATTGCATGAACTCCGCCGCTTTACGCTTCATCCCCAGAGCCAGGATGGAGGCTGAAGGTTACGGAAAATATCTTCCTGAAGTTCAGGAAAAATAAACAGGTCAAAGGTCAGTCCTGACTGGCACGTTTTCAGTCGGACCGTATGCCTTCCATATCATAAACATTGAAAGAACTGTTCATGTCAATCCTTAGCGTCAACCCGACGACGGGCGAAACCCTTAAGTCCTACACGGCGCTGACAAAGGCTCAGATCGACAGCGCGATTGAGACCGCGCACGATGCATACATCCAATGGAAAGAGACAACGTTCGAAGCCCGGCAACAGATCCTGCTGAAATTTGCCAGAGCGCTGCGAAGTCGCACCGATGAATTCGCGAAGCTGATCACGCTTGAGATGGGAAAGCGAATTTCGGAAAGCCGTCGTGAAGTTATTTACTGCGCGGAGATCACAGAATTCTATGCCAACGGTGCGGCAGGTTTTCTCGCAGATCAGCCGATGAATGTACCTGGAATTGATGCGTGGATTCAGCATACACCGATTGGCGTGTTACTCGGCGTGATGCCGTGGAATTTTCCGTTTTACCAGGTGGTGCGTTTTGCCACTCCGAACATTATGGCGGGAAATACGGTTCTGTTGAAACACGCCGGCAATGTGCCGCAATGTGCTGAAAAAATCCAGACGCTCTTTGATGAATGTGATTTGCCGGCAGGCGTTTACACAAATTTGTTCATATCGACAGACATGGTTGAAACAATTCTTGCCGACAAGCGAGTACAGGGCGTATCCCTGACGGGAAGTGAACGCGCCGGTTCAGCAGTAGCCGCGCTGGCTGGCAAATTCCTGAAGCGCTCTGTCCTGGAATTGGGCGGTAACGACGCGTTTGTCGTTCTGGAAGACGCCGACCTGTCTGCGGTCGTGGAGATGGCTGTCAAGGGTCGAATGGTCAATGCCGGGCAATCGTGCGTGGCGTCGAAGCGTTTTATCGTCGTTGAATCTCTGGCAAAACCTTTCATGGACGAATTCAAGCAGCGCATCGACGCGATGAAGATGGGCGACCCTATGGACGAATCTACCGACATCGGGCCACTTAGTACGGAAGCTGCCGCGGAAAATCTGTTGAAGCAGGTTGAATCCGCAGTCAACGCGGGTGCAAGCCTCATCATTGGAGGCGATCGGCCTCAACGCCCGGGTGCATTTTTCAATCCGACCATTCTCACTGACATCACACCTGAAATGCCAACGTACGACCAGGAATTATTTGGTCCCGTAGCCAGCGTCTACGTTGTGAAGGATGAAGCCGCCGCCATCAAACTGGCAAATGATTCGTCGTATGGATTGGGCGGTTCTGTTTACACCAGCGACATCGCCCGGGGACGTCGCGCCGCTGAGCAGATCGAATCTGGCATGGTTTTCATTAATCAGCCCACACGCTCTCAGGCGGAACTTCCGTTTGGCGGAATAAAGAACTCCGGCTATGGTCGCGAATTATCAGCGCTTGGGATTATGGAGTTTATCAACAAGAAACTCATCCACGCCGGCCGTTAACGGTGATCTCCCGATCTTCGTAGTTTCCAGTCCATGATTTGAAGAAACTTCGCGTTGCATGGAATCGAGCGAAGTTCTTCGTGTCAACCATCGATCAAAATCCCGATCTGTCGCATCTCGACAAACTGGATCTGCGAAATCGAACCACCCGGCAGCCAGCCACTCAGCTGCTTCTTTTTGACATGTCGGACTCCGCCATCACGGGTGAACTTTAAGGTGGCAAACATGGAATTAGTGATTGCCGGAGATTTTGACGAATGGCGGTCTGTCGCTCGGCGTCTAATTGCCGATGCCGATCACGTACCGCCTGAAGACGTTCAGTGGTCCGAGCAGCGCCAGGAATTGTCGCTCTTTGAAGCCGCTGAGACTGTGAATCATTCCGCACTGTTCCGTGTCCCCCGAGATTTCATGGAACTTGCGCAGATTGTCGGATGTCATCGAGATCCCGTGCGATGGCGATTGCTGTATCGCGTCTTGTGGCGTTTGCTTCACGGTGAGAAGCATTTACTGGCCATCACAACCGATGGAGATGTTTACACACTTCACCGCATGCAGAAGTCAGTGACTCGTGACATTCACAAAATGAAAGCCTTTGTAAGATTTCGCAAAGTGGCTTCTGGCGCTGCTGCTTCCACGCCTGCTGCCCCCGATGCTCAAACAGAAGTCTTCGTTTGTTTAGGAAGTACGTCAGCACAGGCATTAATGGGCCGAGATTTCCGCATTACGCAGGATCGCGGCAATTGGATCGAAACGGATTGGTGTCCGCGGACCATGGCGACGTGGCATCCGGCCGCAATTCTTCGGCAGCCGGACAGTGTCCGAAATTCGCAAATGCAGCAACAATTCATCGACGATTTGAAAGCCGCACGACAAAGCCTGAAGCCCAACATATCAGACTAACGATGCAATCACTTCTGCAAACCACCGAATTTGGCCTGTACTGTCCTACAGGAGATTTTTACGTCGATCCACGACGACCAGTGGCGCGAGCGGTAGTGACTCATGCTCACACAGACCATGCGCGGTGGGGATGTCGCCACTACTTGTCCGCTCAACCGGGTGAGCACCTGCTGAGAATGCGCATGAACTCCGACGCTGAATTTCAGTTTTTGAAGTACGGTGAGTCGATCAAAATTAATGGTGTCGATGTCAGTTTCCATCCTGCCGGACATATGCTGGGTTCGGCGCAGGTTCGTCTTGAGTACCGTGGTCAGATCGCCGTGGTGACTGGGGACTATAAGCTGGGCGTAGACCCGACATGTGCCAGCTGGCAACCCATCAAGTGCCATTTGATGGTGACGGAATCCACGAGATACTTTCAGGAGGAAGGTCGAAACGCAACAGTGATCGATTCTCGTTTGCGTTCCGAAAGTGACGAAGATGCGATGGACGATGCTGCAGCAAGCGATGCAATGGCTGCACCTGACGAAAGTATAAGCGGAGTCAACTCATGAACCGCTTTGCCGAACTCTTCGCTGCCATTGATGAAACAACGAAGACGAACGAAAAGGTCGCTGCCTTAAGCAAGTATTTCTCTCTCGCTCCTCCTGCAGATGCTGCGTGGGCTGTTTACTTCCTCGCTGGAAATAAACTACGACAATTGGTGCCGACAAAACTCTTGCGAATATGGGCGGCGGAAGAAGCCAACATCCCGACGTGGCTGTTCGAAGAATCGTATCATGCCGTGGGAGATCTGGCAGAAACACCCGCGTCCAGGCAACGTTGTTTCCTGCCGCGGTCGACTGCCTTTCAATGTGGTCGACGACGAACCAGCCGCCCCAAAATACTGATCATCAACGCACTCCGAATTGTCGAGCCGGGGACATTAATGGAATCCCAAACCTCAATTTTCGCCCTCAATCCGTGAAACTCAGGTTTCGGCGCAGTTGTTGCAACCGTTGTCCGACGTTTGTGGACGAGAGCCATTCAAGCAAAAGCATGTCAGTCGACCGATCAAATTATGACCGGAGGAGCAATTAATGAACCAGAAGAATCTTCACAACGCGCAGGTCATCGATAAGCTGAAGGCACTCGCAGAATCAATTGATTTTGCAATGTTGTGTACACAGTTGTCCGCTCAGCCTTTTCATGCGGTTCCCATGAGCACGAAGAGAGTCGACAACGAAGGCAATTTATGGTTCCTGAGCGGAAAAGACAGCAACCACAACTGTCACATCGCTGGTGAGGAGGCGGTTGAATTGATCTACTCCGACCCGGATTCAATGCAGTTTCTGAATGTGTACGGATCTGCCACTATCCATACAGAGCCAGCCATTCTCAAAGAACTGTATGAAAGTTCTGACGACGCCTGGTTTAGCGGCGCAGATGACCCCAATCTGACTGCAATTCGAGTTGCACCTTTGGCGGCACACTATTGGGACACAAAAGGCAGCACGATGATTGCATTGTTGAAACTGGGCGTTGCTGCAATGACTGGAGACGAGGTCGACGTGTCGGAGCATGGCGATCTCACGGTTTAATTCAAATTCACAACTCTTGCGTTTTGTGAAGTCCGCAGATTCCGACTTCGGCTCGTCCGAAGACGTGATTCTCACCGGCCGATTTCCGTACAAAACGAAGTCTATGATCCGCCCGATGCTGAACGGGCAGCATTTCTGGTTCCTGCAAGTCAGTTGAGCCGCACGACGAACGCTGATTTGCCGACAGCGGTGGATCTCTGTCACACAATCTCAAATGCATGCAGTTCAAACAGCTGAAAGGTAAATTTGCAATGCCAGGTCTGAACACACGAAGCAATGTTGAATTGTTCTATAAAATCTGGGGTACTGGTCGTCCGGTCATCCTCATTCACGGCTGGCCCTTGTCGGCGGATAGTTGGGACGACATCGCGTTACCGCTCGCTGATGCTGGGTTTCAGACCATTGCTTACGACCGACGCGGATTTGGACGCAGTGAGCAAACCTGGGAAGGGTACGACTACGACACGCTCGCCGACGACCTGGCGGACGTCATACGAGGGCTCAATCTCGCCGATGCAACCATCGTCGGCTTCTCCATGGGTGGCGGGGAAGTGGCGCGTTACATGTCGCGACATAATGGACTGGAGATTCGTCAAGCGGTGTTGATTTCATCCGTCGTCCCCTACATGCTCAAGACGGAAACCAACCCATACGGCGTGGAACAAGCCACGTTCGACGAAATGACGAAAGCAATGAAAGCAGATCGAGCCGCCTTTTTCGGCTCATTCTTTAAAGACTTTTATGCAGGCGGAGCGTCGTCACCAAAAGTGAGCCAGGAACTGCTTGAATGGACCCGAACCGTCGCCATGCAGTCCAGCCTGAAAGCGACGCTGGCCTGCGCACAAGCCTTTGCAACGACCGACTTTCGTTCGGACCTGGAAAGTTTCAGGGTACCAACGCTGGTGATTCATGGAACCGGTGACAAAACCGTTCCGATAGATGCAGCGGGGCGGGCCGCAGCTGCTGGCATCAAGGATGCGAAACTTGTGGAATACGAAGGTGCGCCGCATGGGCTTTTCGCGACTCACAAGAAACAATTAGTGCAGGATTTGATCAGCTTCATTTCATCTTAAAGCCGAGCAATCAATCATTTCGGCAACTCAATGTGTCCTCGAGTTGCTGCAGCAGACAGGCGTACGGGCGTGAAAAACAAGGGCGAAAAAGAGGACGCAGCCAACAGTGTTCCCTTCGCTCCCCCTGTTCGCAGGCCTGTCATACAACATTCAGTCCGACAGGATAGAATTCCCGCCGTCCACGCTTCGTTCAAGGCCAGTTCAAACTATCGTCGAAAGGAGTGCAGTCGCGGATGGTTGTCAAAGCAGGTCCTTTCTGCCGGAAAGGTCTGTGTTTTGTAGGTCCTTTCTGCCGGAAAGGACTTTGCAGCTTGCTGCAACCTGCGACCTGATCGGCATTTCTCAAACGGCAACCCGTCGATGTTGAGCGGACGGCCGCTCTT
>JAGQQS010001147.1 GCA_020426105.1 Planctomycetaceae bacterium | reverse complement strand
TCATTTCAAGGCTGACATTGCACTACCTGCGTTTTTGTGCCACCTCGCCATCGATCCGCGTGATGCCCAGTGTTGATTCCGCGGAATCCAGCTGGAACTGAAATTCCCCCAGAAAGGCCATCCCCAGCAAGGGCGTCGCACTCACGGCTTCCGGCCCCAGGACAGCGCATTCGACGTCTTTGACCTCAAATGTTCCCACCCGGACGAGCGGGATTTTCTTGAGTACGCCGGTAATTGTGCTGCCGTCCGCAATGCTGAGCAGAATGCGTTTGTCATTGGGTTCGGGCTTCAGATCCATCGACACCGCCAGTTCATACGGCAGACTGATCAGACTGGCTCCGGAGTCCACAACCATTTCCGTAGTATGTTTGCCGTTGATGACCACGGTTGCGTAGAACGTATTCCCGTCCCTTCGGAGCGGAATCTTTTCTTTGTGGACAGATTTTTCAAGCTCTTCCAGCTTTCTAAGATTACTCAGCAGAGACGACGATTTTTCGAACTTCAATTCCTTAAAGCTATCCGCCGCCAGAGATTTTAGTTTCTCCTGGACTTCCCCAGAATCGTTCGCCCCGGCGTATGCGTCTTCCAGCTGACTGGCGAGATTCCGCATTTCAATGGTGTGCTGAACATACGCTTCCCGCGCAGCATTCAACTGGACTCGCGCCTGGTTTTCTTTTTCCTTTAACACTTCCAGGTTTTTTCGAGCCAGCGTCATCTGCCCCTGAATCGCATTGATCGCTCCCACCAGACGATTGTTGTCTGCGACAGACTGTACGTTGGCCAGTTGAGCGCTGAGATTCACAAGTTGCTGCTCCCCCTGCACCATGCCGATTTCAAATCGATTGATCTCCTGCTGAATCTGGCGCAGCGGCGTCGCTGCCTGTTTAACTTTTCGCTTGAGCGTCGCGGCTTCCGAAATACCGCGGGCCAGGTCCCGTTCGCCGACGAACACCACATTGCTGCCCGTGACTCGCAGTTCGAGGGCAGGATCCTGCGTGGTTACGACACTGGATTCTCCGGCTGAATTCGGCTCATCGGCGGCGATGCAGCATGGACTAAAAATCAGGAACGCAATCGAAGCAAGATGGCGCATGTCGGGAGCTCCCTCGAAAAATCTTGACCATCAGACCATGTACTACCGTGCGACGGTGTACTACATGTTGACTCGTTTTCTTCCCAAACGCCACTGCAACCGCAGGCTTTCACGAAAGTCCACTAAGTTTGCCGCCGGAAGCAGCCGCCACTTCATGATATTCTTAAATCGGCCCTGGCCGAAGAAAATGCGGTAACCCTGCCGCCATTTGGAGCGTTCGGATAAACTGACAGGCGAATCTCAGACTCCGACATTCAACTGATCAGAACTTCAGACAACTGCGTTTATTAACATCAGAGGATCAATTGATGCCTATCAACGTTTCATGTCACAGCTGTGGTAAGCGATATGCGATTCCGGACGAGCGAGCAGGGCAGCGGTTTAAGTGCCGTGAATGCGGAACCGTCGTGTCCGTTCCGGAAGATGAATGGGGTTTTGGATCAGGCGAATCTGCTTATCCGGTAGACAACGGCGGATTCCCTGATGCCAACAACCCCTATGCGGCGCCCAGCGGGTTTGGGGCGAATCGTCAAAACGGCAGTCGAACTGAAGCGATGTCGAAGACCAATATCTGTGCCATATTTCTGTATATTATCTCCGGTCTTTCCATCACAAGCCATGCGGCAAATGCAGTGATCACGATCGCAATCGGAGATGTCGATAATCCATTCGGAATGCGTCAACCGGGAAATGCCACTGAAAGACTGGCCCACAAGGTGGGCGCCGTCGGGGCCAACATGGGTCTGATGGCGATGCACGCGCTTGTCATTGTCGGTGCTTACAATCTGCAAAAACTCAAGAGTTATCCATTGGCCATGACTGGAGCGATCATCGCCTGCATCCCTTGCTGTGGCCCATGTCTTGTACTCGGAATTCCTTTTGGAATCTGGGCACTCGTACTGCTCAATAATCCGGATATTAAGCAGCATTTTCAGTGATGTATGAGTCTCGATTGACAACGATCCCCGAGGGATGCCAGCTATTAGCCGATGATTGAGCGAAGCGACATCACCGGCACACGTCACAAACACCACAC
>JAGQQS010001146.1 GCA_020426105.1 Planctomycetaceae bacterium | reverse complement strand
TGGGGGATCGTCCCGCACCACTGCCCATGATTTTGCCGTTGGGTTGCATTCCTCGAATGCACTGAGTTCTCGAAAACACAAAACCACGTAGCCGCGTCTCTCTGAGACGCGGAACTCTGAGAGTGCGAGTCTCGGAGAGACTCGCCTACGTGAGTTGTTTTTGGAAGTGGAGGTACGAGCCGTGTGGTAGTTTGGCTTCTACAGGATTCCTGGCGATATACCGTCGATAGTGTTCAAACTGCTCGGGACTGCGTATCAAATGATCGAATTGATCCACTTGCCAAAATTCGCCTACAAGCCCCAATGTTCTATTGATTTGTCGACCGCTGTACCGTTTCCATTCAGTACACTGTTTAAGAAATCGGTCTTCGTCTGCGAACGCGCAGAGGAAATGAGCATGATTGGGCATCACAACGGCATCCGTTAAGAAATACCGTTCCATGTCGAATTTCTTCAGGCTATTTAACACGATCTCTGCGCATCGTAGATCTCTCAAGTGACAAGCGCCGAATCCCTGATCCAGAAACTTGTCCCGAATTGTGAACCGTTTCCATTGGATCTCGCCTCGACGTTTCGAGGTTTGCTGCGCTAGTTGCTGCTTCCAGTCGCCATTCGGGTCAAATCCCTCATCCCGTAAATGTGTTGCGAGTTCTCGATCAATGCGTTCGAGCGCTTCCACTGGCAGCGAATCACCAAGGCGCCAGGTGACAAAGCAAACGCAACCGGCCTGCGACCAGTGTGGCAACCCACGTTCAACAACTGTCCAGTCAGTCTTGGGATCAAAAAACGTGATGTCGGTTTTTTCCATTCGAACATCCTCCAGGGATAACCACGTAGCCGCGTCTCTCCGAGACGCGTAAGTCCGAGAATGCGGAACTCTAAGAGTGCGAGTCTCGGAGAGACTCGCCTACGTGTTTAAATTCTGAGATAATCTTTTCAGTCGTGCAAGAAAACGGCCTTATCCAGAATAGCCACGATGCGTCACCGTGCTTCTGCGTCGAATTCGGTGTGTTACCTTCCATCCGATCCTATTCCGGGGAACACAAAACCTGCCCAGACCCTGAATCGTCGTTATAATCGCACTGTTTTTTCTGATGGCGTTGGATGTTTGCCGATAAAATCCGATAATTCATAAACGGAAAGCATTTCCCGCAGCGTCTGGACATATGCAAAACGCAGGGCGCGCGGGGCAGTTTTGTTAATGTTTGTGTACCACGGGCAGAGAATCAAAGAATCAGGGTTCCTCGAGGAAGAGAGACTGTGGCTTCAGTGTCAGACAAGACGCAACACGCCTATGCGGACGCGGATGAATTCATTCAGTACCAGCTGGAGAAGGCACGCAACCGGATCAAGGCCACGGACCTGCTGACGGCTGGCGTCCTGGTCGGCCTCCTGCTGGTGGGCTACATCCTGACATTTACACTTCTGGATCACTGGGTCGTCACAGGCGGATTCGACGCCTGGACGCGTGTCTTCCTGTTGACCACGATGCTCGTGCTGTGCGGCGCAATTCTGTTTCGATACGTCGTGCGTCCATGGTTTCGCCGCATCCACCCGTTATACGCGGCGCGAATGCTGGACCGGTCTTCTGAAGAAATCCAGGGTAGCTTACTGGCCCTCGTCGATTTGCAGGCCACCGGAAACAAATTCGATGGAGCGATTCATCGCACGCTGGAAAAACGAGCAGCCGTGACGCTGGCGGAAGTGCATGTGGATGAGGCGATCGATCGCCGCATGCTCACGCGAATGGGAATGGGCTTGTTCATCATCACCCTGATCACCTGCATCTACGCCGTCGTAAGTCCCAAGTCAATCAGCCTGCTGCGACCATTGACGTTTGCAAACACCAGCGTCGCGACGCGGACGGTTATCGAAGCTGTGCAGCCGGGAAATGTATCCATTCCTTCCGGTTCACAGCTTGAGATTGTGGCAGACCTTGCAGGCGTTCTGCCAGATGAAGTCTGTGTGCTGTATTCCACATCGGATCGGCGGTTCGCTGACGAACGATTGGTGATGAGTTCTACCGATGACGAGCATCGGTTTCAGGTTCGCATCGTGGGTGATGGCGAGCGCGGCATCCGACAGAATATGACATATCGCATTGAAGCCGGCGACGCGATTTCTGAGACGTTCGCGATCACGGTGGAACAACCACCGACCGCCCACGTGACGGAAGTTCGCTATGTTTACCCCACCTATATGGATCTGCCCGAGCGCACTGACACGACCGGTGCCATCGAAGCATGGGAGGGCACGACGCTTGATGTGCGGGCTGAAAGCAGCGAGCCAGTCGTCGAAGCCATACTCCAGATGTCTGACGATGCCGCATTTGCGGTCCGTGGCGAAGAACTGCAGATGCAGGTAGAGGAAACACGATTGTCCGTTGAATGGACCCTGAC
The DNA here is from genome assembly GCA_020426105.1 of Planctomycetaceae bacterium. Taxonomy (GTDB): domain Bacteria; phylum Planctomycetota; class Planctomycetia; order Planctomycetales; family Planctomycetaceae; genus SXXK01. The sequence goes on along the minus strand of JAGQQS010001146.1, from coordinate 1,006 downwards.
GAAACGGGATGACGGGACATTTCCAAAGTTCTATCGCATTCAGGTTACGAATCCGGAAGGACACAAGGATCCTGAACCTGTCGTCTATCCTGTCGATGTTCGGCGTGATGCACCACCATTGTTGAAACTGCTTGATCCCACACGCGATCTGGAGGTCCCATCGAATGCGATCGTCCCGTTACTTGTTGAAGCGGAAGATCCCGACTTCCTGCTGCGTTCGGTGACTCTGCACTACGCGATCAATGGCAGACTCGTTCAGCCATCAGAAGTGCTGCTCGACGCTTTTCAGTCGGGCCTCACAAAACGCTGGGCCGATACCTGGGATTTTCACCTGAAGCCTCTGAATCTGAACCCCGGAGATGTCGTGACTTTTCACCTGGAAGCACGCGACAATCGTCCGCCACTCGGCAATCAATCGCGTACTGGCGATTTGAATCTGCAAATCTCAGTTCCGGTCACTGAACAGCAGGTACAGGAGCAACTTGCGCAGGATCGGCAGATGCAGGATCAAATGCGCCAGCCCGAGATCCAGAACCAGCGGAGCGAACAGAAGAACGAAAACGACAGTCAAACAACAGAACAGGAACATCCCGGCGACACAACCGAAGAGCAGTCGCAGAATCCGGACGCTGCACAGGATCCGGACAAGGAACATTCCCCGGACTCAAAGAATCCAGATGACGCGCTGCGACGCGAAGGTTCAAAACAGGGGAAGAACAGTGAATCGAAGAACGGTGACAGCAATGATCAGGTTTCGAACCAGAAAAATAAGGACGCCGATCAGAGTTCAGCTGACACAGACGGGGCCAGCAACCGACGACAGGATCAACGAGCAGAAGATGACAAAGCACTGCAGAAGCTGATTCAGCGGATGAATCGCGAGTCGAAACAGCCTGAATCCAATGAGAATCAGCAGCAGGAGGATTCGATGCATGATCGTGATCGCCCCGACACAGGTTCAAAATCCCAGGGATCTAAAACCAACCCGCGTGAACGCTCCGAAAAC
>JAGQQS010001145.1 GCA_020426105.1 Planctomycetaceae bacterium | reverse complement strand
GTCCAAAAGAGTAATGGAATGACAATCGCAACTGGCTGTCTGCCAGATACTCAATGCCGTCACCACCGTTGTTCGTGATGACCGCCTGGCTGATCGAGACGTGGGTATCGGTAATGACTTCATCGCCTAATTCCACATTGCCGCCTTCGGTCTCGGCAAAGTGTCCAATATCGATACCATCGCCGCCGTTGTCGCGGAAGTAGTTCAAATCCGCCCCGATATGACGACGGAATTCGTATTGCAGCCCGGAAAATCCAATGATGGAATTCTGTTGAGCCAGATAAGCGCCACCGCTCTGAGTAATCTTCAACCCGTCGGCCGTATTCATGTCAAAAGTGTTTGAATTAAGTTCGGTGCCGTCTCCGAATGCTCCGGAAACCCCCTGTCCCAGTCGAGCACCGTTGGCTCCGTTGGAATCGAAATGGCTCTGCAATGCTCGGATCGAGATGTCCTGCCCGCCGACTCGACGTTCGAAAAAGTCATTCTTATCGTCGGTGGCCACAAAACGGACACCGTCTTCGCCGTTCGACGAAAACTCATTTGCCGTCCAGATCAGAGTCCCAAATGAAATCCCGTTGCTGCGAAACCCTGTCAACGTGTTGTTGTTGAATGTCGTGTCGCTCAGGTTCATATCTAACTTAAGCGAATCAAAATAGTTGAACGCATCGACGCTGAAACCGTCGCCGATGTTGCTGTCAATAATATTGTTGGTACCCGTGATCTTTACGACAGCCTGCTGGAACGCAAGCAGCCCGATCCCTCCCGCCTTGCCCCCGTTTCCAGTGCCGTCTGTCGTCGGGTGAAAACCAGTCGCATTTGGCGCTACCCCGTTGCCGGTTATTGTGTTCTGGTTCAGCAGGATCCCGATTCGCGCATCGGTACTGACGTCGAGTCGCAGGCCATATGCGTTGTTGTCGCTAATCACATTCTCTGAAACCGTGAAGCCAAGTTGATTCCGCGTCGTATTAGTGGTTTTCAGAGAGATCCCGTCACTGCCGTTATTGGTAGCTCGGTTCTTGCTGATGACCACCGCGTTGACACTTGCATCTTCCCGGCGTTCGAAATGAAACCCGTCTAATTCATTATTCAGAAATGTGTTATTGATAACATCCAGATTCTGAATGCGACTTCGCTGGCCAATGTCGAACAGCAACCCGTTCCCCTGATTGCCAAGATTATCGACCCCGATGATGTTCTGATTGATCACCGATGTGGCGAGGACTGCGGTCGCGTCCACGGCGCTGAACAGGTCCGCCTTCAGACGGACAAAAATCCCGTCGCCCGCATAGGCCGTCGCCACGTTGCCGTCGTCAAGGGTGGAGGTTATCGTGTTATTCCACGCCTGAAATCCACCTGTCCCGTAATCAAGCGCCTCAATCGCAATACCCGCCTGACCGTTTCGGTCCAGCGTGTTGCCGCCCCCCGTGTTCCCCTGACCGTTCGTTTCTGTGCCGATATTTACATCGAAACCCAGGTCCTGACTGTCAGGCAAGTCTGTTCCATCGGTTGGACTGAGAGGCAAACTGGTTCCCAAACCGTAGCTGTGCGACTTAAACTGAATCCCGATCCTGTCGTTGAGCGACACCGTGTTCTGCGTGACATCGGCTCGGACCGTTGTCCCGACCGCACTGTCAGAATAGATCCCGGCCAGGCTATTGCCTGTAATCGTGTTGCCAATGATCCCTTTCGGGACTTTGTCGCCGTTTGGTGCGGCTTCCTGCAGCGGAACCCAGGTTCCGCCGGTCGAATAAGTCCCACTGCCCGTAACGCCTTTCAACACAAACTGGTTTGCGGAGATGACGGTCACGACTGCCGTTGTATTCGCAGCGGTGTTTCCCTGGACTCCGGTGATGCGAACCGTATCGCCGGTTTTCAATCCGTGGCCCGCGGAGGTGATCGTTATCTCGGGCGTGTTTGAGGCCGCCGTAATCGCCTTCGGCACTGCTCCGGCTTTCAAATCGATCTGCACAAATCCACGGGCATCGTCCGCGGTCGTACCGCCACGGAAATCAGGTACATACCATGCCCCCGCTTTCAGAGCCTGAGCACCCGGTACAACAACGTTCGTGCCCATCAGTGAAAATTTGTTGTTGTCGATGCGTGTGATGGTAAACGTCCCGTTACCCGGGAAATTAATCGGCGTCTGCCCTACCGGTAATTTCGCATTCGGAATACCCTGCACAATGACGGTATCGCCGTTCTGCAGGCCATGGTTCGCTGACGTAATAATAATGGGGGTCGACGCGGTGCCACTGGTCGCACTTTGCACTAAACCGGATTTCGTGACTTTGGGCAGAATCGAAATCCCGTTTCCACCGTTGTTCGCGATATTGTTGTCTTCCACTGAGCCGTAAAAATTGCTGTCCACCATGCCAAAGTTGATGCCGTCGCGTCCCGACCCGGAGAACTGATTCCCCTGAATCTGACCGGTCATGTCGCTGTTGACTTTGGCGTCCAGATAGAGACTGTGTCCCGGCGCCCCCGTCACAACGTTGTCGTTGATCTTCAGGTTCGTGACAGGTGATGCGGACGCATTGATATGAATCCCGTGATTGCTGCCCGCGACGCCCGCTCCGACCAGGAACTGAGACGCCGAGACGCTGTCAGGGTCACCCGCCATCTGTCCCGTAACACTCTTATTGCCGGAAAAATTAAACGCGACGTCGGCACCAATCACCTGATTCCCGAAAATTGAGGCGGGAATGCCACCGGCGAGGTCCAGATCAATCACAAACTGCAGTGTCTCGCCAGGATTGAAGTCACTGAAGTTTACCGTGAGTTTTTTCTTGTCGGCACTGAGCGTCGTGCCTGTGACACCGACGAGTGCGCCTGATCCGTTCAGTGCCGTGAACGGTTTGCCCGTTGTCGGGTCCACATCAAACTGCAGTCCGATCTGAGATACATCAAACACGAAAGACTGCAGCAACTCACCCTTGTTCGAATTGTTCGTCAGCGTAAACGGCTGTACGAACGTGTCCCCTTCGGCACGAAACAGAACGTTCGCCCCTTCCGATGCGCCAATCTGGTTGTTGCTGATATTCAAGCCATCCAGACTGGATGTCGTGACCTTTGTGGTTGGGTTAAAATACCCGGTCGCGTTCACCTGAACTGCATCACGATCCTGCGTCGTGATCTGCACGTTGTCAATAATCTGAAAATTATCCGCTGTCGATGGTGTCGTGGCCGTACTGATGACGTTCAGGACGACACCTTCAACCCCCGCCGGTGCAGAAATCTTGTTGCCTGTCACGACCCCGTTATGAATGTCAGCGCCGTTGGTGGCCGTGACTGTCACGCCCGGAAACGTCGAATCATCAATGGTCAGCGCGTTCGTGTCCGTGTTGTTGAGCGACAGTACCAGGCCGCGCTTGGTCCCGGTGGTCACAATGTCCTCCAGAGCGATTGATTCCAGCCCCGTCACGTTCGTCAGATTGATATTCATCCCGAGACTTGAGTACTGAGACACCGTGACCGTTTCGATCGCGATGCGCTTCAGCGAGATATTCTGCAGGTTCACCGAAATAGCATCGCCGGACGTCGCCGATACGTTGATGCCTTCAATGACCAGGCTGTCTTTGCCTGCCAACTGACCACTGGTCACGACCAACCCGCCGGTGGCATTCGTGTACTGAGCCTGATTGTCCGGATTAATCACCAGTGCGTTTAACACGACTGGTGTTCCGGCCAGCAGCAATCGCTCCTCCAGAGGCTCCGTTCGCAGCGAGCGATCTTTGCCAACACGGTCCGCGCGACGCGGATTCATGGAACTGATGTGTCGACGAGCTACAGACAACCAGGTATTCAAAAGCATGTGGGTTCTACCTACTAATTGAAGTAGCCAGACTCCAAAAACCAGAGTCCGGCAAGACTTATTGAAATTCACCCGCCGACAATTCGTCGGCCGCCAACAAAAATCTCAGTCGCAGCAGTCCTGAAAGATTTTCCACCCGATGGCGACAAAAATCTGCGTCGGCGCAGATCTCCCCCGCTCTTCGATAGAACCCTTCAAGTCTTTCACTCGGAATAATCGCTACAATAGATCCAGAAAAACCCGAATCATCCCGACATTTTACGAGCGAATCCTGAGTTTAGACGACCCAGTCACCTGCAGCCAACATATTCCCCGCATATACCTCAAAAATGGCGTGCACTAGTAGGGTGGACTCACGGGGCACGTGTCAACAGTCTAACGTCACGAAATCTCATTCAATTCGCCAAAAAACCTTGTTCGCGTGGCAGTTTTTGCTTATGCGGTTAAAAAAACGGCCTGTTTATCCGCCGCGTAGTGAAAGTGGTGAGTATCGACTCCGATTCGCCGAAATCCAGAGTTTCTGGTGCATGCCACGGACCGTGGCCCCGATGCCGGCGGAATCAAATCTGTGGACTTTTCTCTGAATTTTAAGGCCTTGCCCAAAATTCAACCGAGCTGATCACGCGGAAACTTCAACGTTGCAGAATCCCGTCGGCGGAGCGACAGGTGTACTGTACGCCCGTCGCTCCGCCGACGGGATTGCCTGCAAAGGTTCCACCGGGTCCGTGACTCAACCGGGAATTCTTCTGCT
>JAGQQS010001144.1 GCA_020426105.1 Planctomycetaceae bacterium | reverse complement strand
TGAACCGCCTGCACTGCAACCGGGACAGCGGGGTGATACCTGTTGCGGTGAGCCAATGCCAGTCGGGTTCCGGAGCGCTGGCAGGCGGCAACGATCTCATCAGCTTCCGCGGGAGTCCGGCAGAATGGCTTTTCACAATATATCCCGCGAGCGCCAGACTCCGCCGCTGCGATAATCATATCCCGATGTTGATCAACATGCCGCGGACTGACAACAACAATCTCGGGGCGCACCTCGGTCAACATGCGTCGATAGTCGGCATATGCCGAATTCAATCCAACCTGAACACGCGCCTGCTCTCGCCCTGCATCGTCGGGATCGGCGAGACCGACGATCTCAGCTTCAGGCAGAGCAAGCCACATCGTGTGGAGTCCATGCCCATAATTTCCCCGGCCCGTATGGCCGATAATGCCCACACGCCAGCGTTTCTGCGACCGTGCAACAGACGTTGTGCCCAGAAGTGCCATGCCCATCGCGACACAGGAAGTCGTATGAAATTGTCGCCGAGTCACGGCGATCCTGTGGCCACTTACCGCATTGATCATCTCTTGATGATGCCTGTCGAGGGCAATCGATGAACAGGCCGCTGCAGCGCTGTCAGTATCATCCAGTTCGGTCTTCATTCAAAAACACCTCCCAGGTAAACGCCCTCAAGCGGCCCTTGGTATTCACCAGAGGCAGGTAAGTGGCTGAGCACTTCCATGGACCTTTTCAGAACGCGAACCAGTTTCATTCTATAGACACCGACAATGAACTGCGCGGGTAGTACTTGATCGAGCCAATTTCCTCTCCGACGAAGAGATCAATCCGCCCGTTCCCGAAATCGACCGGGGCGGGCGAACAGGAGTGGATCCCCAGACCGATCGGCTTCCCATCGAACTCGACAAATCGCACATAGTCGAAGACTGGCTCGCGGTTGCTCCCTATGTTTCGCAGCAACAGCACAGACGCCTTATGATTCGGATAGAAGTGGCTCGGATAATAAACGTTCGGCGCGGCCGGGAACGATAATCCACGAGAAGTGCCAATCACAAGATCCAGATTGCCATCGCCGTCCCAGTCATGCGGAACGAGCTTGGCTCGTCCGGTCTGTCCCGCTGCCTCATCGGCGTTTGCAGTGATAGGCGAACCATCCTTCAATCTCAACAATTCGCCTCGTTCAATATTTTGATTGTCGATCCGCCAGAACATCCGCAGCAGGTTTTCTTCGTCCAGCGCGATCATACACAGTCGCCCTCCGAGGCCCCAATCCGTGATCGCCGGTTGACTTCTCCACGCAAGATGTAACTGCAGGCCATCGCAATACAGCGGCCTGGGTTCGCTGAATGCCGGAACACCATTCAAAGCCGCGGGCAACTGAAGCAGCACCATATAATCGGCAAGGATGCTGTTCAGAATGACGTCGGGACGGCCATCGCCGTTCCAGTCCTTAAGTGTCGGACACGTATAACCCCACATCGCTTCGCCTGGTCCCTGAATCGATCCGCGATAGCCCCCTTTGATGTCAAGTGGTTTGCCGCCGGTCATGACAGGAATCGGATCGTCGAATTCCGGCCGACCTGCAGAACCAATATTCCTGACGAAGAGTAACTGCCCGGCGTCATTGCCGACAATAAAGTCAATGAGTTTGTCGCCATTGACGTCGCCCGGGCTGATCACCGGCAACTCACCCAGCGCGAGGTGGACTCCTTCTGCCAGAACCGGAACGGGGGATTTATAGACCGGGGAACCTGTGGCAGAAAAATTTCCTGTGAAGCGCAGGAACCAGATTCGGCCCGTGTCGCCGAGAATCAGATTTGACAAACCGGTTTGCGGATCGGGTATCGCCCTTAGGCTTGGATTAATCACAAAATGACGGAAGGCGACTTCGTCTTCGTCGTTCACGAATTGATGGGGGCCGGGCGATCCGGTAACGCTGTCAATTGGAAAATATCGCAGTGTCCCCTGTTTTTCGCTGGTGATGACGGCTGGAGCGAGATCTTTGCCCAGACGCACAACGGCCAGACCTGATTGATCGAACAGGAATTCACCGGGACCTTCACCGGCACGGGCCAGTGTCTCGATCTGATCGAGTGCAGGAGACTTGAACCGAACGTAATAGAACAATTTGCGAGGAATCTTCCCGCGCCAAAACCCGGCGCCGTCATAAGGCATAAACGTGGCGTCGTGGTAATACGGAAAGTACGACGTTTTTCGGAATTCCGGGGGAGCAGGCGGACGGTACTCTGTCCCGTCGGAGATACTGAAATAGACATTCAGCTTGCCAGCCGCATCAATTTCGCCGCCGATACCGCTGCCGATGCCATGCGGGACATCAAGATCTGCGGACCGTGCGAACGACTCGAAGGTGAGTGCTTCGCGATTGAACTTACACACTCGGATTTTTCGGCCTTCCGGAAACAGACCGTAAATCTCGTTGTTCGGTCCTGATATCACGGCACCATTCAACGGCTGTCCCTGGGTGACAAGTGCCATGCCATAGCGCGGGGCTCCGTTCTGCTCAAATCCCTGAAATGGAAACAGTCGATCCGGTGCGAGAAACAAATCGTAAGGGCCGTTTCCGAAGACATTCGCCGTGCCCACCACGAAAGATCGAAAACCCTCTCCGCGGGCTAAAGGACCAAAGCGATGCGATGCAGCAATGGGAACAGAATGCCCCGCCGAGAACAACTTTCCTTCCGAGGAATCAAGCGGTCCGCCAGCATGGACAACCAAACCAAGGCCCAGAAACACAGCAACGAAATTAATCGCGAGTCGCAGCATGGGAGAAATCCTGTGGGGTGGATAGTTCGATCGATCCATGTGACTCGACGCGTCCGACAAAAGCAGCCATCACCCTGATTCATGTGCTCCGGTTCAAGCACTCTGTGTGATGAATTGCGATTGAGTATGATCGCGACTTCCGACTCCGTCACGCCGGGCGTGATCGCTGAATCAGCTGTCGTCGCACGCGTCCGACCCGGGAGTGATACCATGTTGACAATCTCGTCACAAGGATTCGTTTGACATCATCACGACGGTCTTCATACTCAGCGACAACAGTCCTTCATTGTTATCTGACGGAGTTATCCGATGTCGCGAACGCTGTGTCCAATCCTGAAGTCCGTTTTCATTGTGGTGGCAGCTCTGCTTGCGCCAATGTCAGCATCAGCTGACGGGCTGAAGGATAATGATCCGAAGACTGTTCGCCGCATCCCGGAACCGGGTGTCGCGGTACCGGAAGATCGAGCTGCCTCCATGCGAACGGCGCTGACTCAGCTTCAGGAAAAGATCGCCGCGATCAAGGCGGGGCAGGATGTAAAAGCGACTGCGTTACTTTCAGACGTCATG
>JAGQQS010001143.1 GCA_020426105.1 Planctomycetaceae bacterium | reverse complement strand
CATAGCCGAACATCAGACCCTGGTCCCCTGCGCCGTCGCGATCGACGCCCTGAGCGATATCACCAGACTGACTGTGCAGCGCTACGAATATCCGACACGTATCCGCGTTAAATCCAATGTCATCGGAGGTGTAGCCGATGTCTCGAATCACTTTACGTGCGATCGCCACATAGTCCACTTTGGCCTGAGTCGTGATTTCACCGGCGAGCACCACAAGGTCCGTCGTGCACAATGTTTCACAGGCCACGCGCGACATGGGGTCCTGTGCCAGCAGGGCATCAAGAATCCCGTCCGAAACCTGATCCGAGACTTTGTCCGGATGCCCCATGCTGACTGATTCGCTGGTAAAGAAATAGTTCGCCATTGTTGCCTGTACCTGAGGATTCATCAGAGAAAAAAGATAAGAATCAACTCACCGTTTTGCGGTAATTCAACACGATGCTGCGGGGAGTCTAGAAAAGCCGTTTGACCGTCACAACAGATATTCGCTGTCAAAAACAGGATGCTGGGATTCGGGAAGCAAAAAATGGTTTTCCCGGCCCACTTTGGTATTTCGGATTCAACGCTAATGGACTACCTCGATGTCGGAATTTGAAGAGACTTTAGTGGCGGAGCCACACGGACGGCTTTCTCTGCTATAATGCTCCGTCGGTCTGTCCGTCAGAATTCGACATGGACGACCTGCTGAACCCGGGTCCCGGCGCCGCCAAATCCAATGATTTATCAGTCACCGCACGGCTCAGCCGTGACCGTGAGTAAACCCTATCGAAACGAAATCTGCATGAAACGCCTCGAACCGCCGACTGCTGGAGGCTGCCTGTGACTGACGTCTGGAACCGGTCTGCACGAACCGCCCCAGACACAGGGACGGTCAGGGTTAACTTTCCTTGCGCCAATGGCCGTGTCTATGCCTTCGCCGTGCTTCAGGAGTTTGACCATTCGGATCGATTCATTCAGGATATCATGACCGACCTCGAAGCAAGGCAGGCATTGAGCAGTGCGGATCGATCTCTGGCGCTGGATGTGGCGGCCGGTGTGGTACGCCGAAGTCGAACGCTGGACGTGATCATCCAGTCACGGATCACGCGACCTCGCCATAAAGTGGAACCCGACCTGTGGCGCGTGCTGCGAATCGGAGCTTACCAGTTATTGTTTTCGCGAACTCCCGATCATGCGTCAGTGGATTCGACGGTGGATCTGTGTCGACTGCTTGATCGCCCCCGCTGGACCGGATTCGTCAATGGTGTGCTGCGAGGTATTGGTCGGCTGCTGTCAGTAGAACCGGCGACGGGGCCGGCGGCGACGTCATTGCCGGGGACACATCAGAATTGGCGCCGACTTGCCGAGGCGGTTTTTCCGGATCCGGAGACGCGGCGGTCGGAATACTATGCCGATGCCTTCTCACTGCCACAGGTCCTGACCGATCGCTGGTCGTCACGTCTGTCGCAGAATGATCTGACGGCCGCCTGTTTCCATTCGATCAACGCCCCTTCGACCACATTGCGGGTCAATTTGATGCGTACAGAACCAGAATCAGTCCTCCAGTCTCTGCTCGATGCAGGGTGCAGAGCCAGGGCAGGCAGCATAATGGGAAGTATTCATCTGGAACAATCCCCTCGAATTGAGACGCTGCCGGGTTACAACGAGGGATTGTGGAGTGTTCAGGACGAAGCGGCGATGTCGGCTTCTGTCTTGCTTTCGCCGCAGCCCGGTGAATCAATTCTGGATCTCTGCGCTGCCCCCGGAGGAAAGACCACGCACCTGGCGGAATTGAGCCGCGATCAAGCGAAGATTACCGCCTGCGATGTGGCCAGCGGACGTCTCCAGCGGATTCGAGACAATGCGGCAAGGCTGCAACTCACATCGATTCATCCATTGGTGATCCCAAAGGACGGCCGCGAACTGCCTCCGGGGCCATTCGATGCGGTGCTGGTGGATGTTCCCTGCTCAAACACCGGAGTGCTCAATCGACGGCCGGAAGCACGCTGGCGATTCGACCAGAGTGGGCTCGAAGAACTTGTCGTGTTGCAGACCCGCCTGTTGATTCAGGCTTGTGAATTGGTCCGCCCCGGGGGCCGAGTCGTGTATTCCACGTGCAGCATGGAGACCGAAGAAAATCGCGGCGTTGTCGATACTGTCCTGGCCGTTCTGAAAGACTTTCGACTGGACCGCGAGGTGCGGCATCTCCCGGGACAACCCGCCGATGGTGCTTATCAGGCTCTGTTGATGAGGGCGGGTTGCTGAGGTTACGCTTGCCATTTAAGGCCAGCGATTCACGGTGCGGAAGCGGAAAACGTCACTCAGTGTTAGCTAAGTCGATCCGAAGTTCGGCTGAACTGCCAGAAGACCTCGTTGGGCGACTCGTTGTCAAGGAACGCAAATTGCGCCCAGGCAAGCCCCTCCAGTCGAATCATAAATTGTGGGAACTCCGAGATGACCTGATACGTGCCTTCGGCGATTCGTATGACCGCTCCTCGATTGTTACTAACCGGGCCTTCGTATTCCAGATACAGCAGTCGATGCGGAGGCAATGGCTCGGCAGGAATGGGGACACCACAAACCGGTTGACTGAGCAGCCGCCAGCATTGTGCATGGTCATTTTTTTCGATTAAAAAATCCCAGTGAAGAAATGGATGATCGTGCCGCAGGAT
>JAGQQS010001142.1 GCA_020426105.1 Planctomycetaceae bacterium | reverse complement strand
GATTTGTCGATATGTTTCGCACGCGCATTTGTGCGGCTCAGAGCCTGTTGACATCTGTCTGACGGAGTATCTGAGCGGCTTCAATGGCACCACGGTCCGGGGTCAGCGCCGTGTTGGCGATCCCGGAAACAACCTTCGTGATATTGTGATCCACTTTGTCGGCAATCGCCCACGTCTGCCCGTCCGCCCGTGTCATGTAGACCGAAAGCGTATGATGGCCGCTGCCTGGCCTTTCGCCAATAATATGCAGAATGGTAAATTTGCCGTCACGGCCACCAAACAGCTGCTCTCCGATCCGATACCCCGCCCGGACGCGACCTGATTCAACCACCAGATTTGTTGGAGCAACAATATATTCCGTCCCGGCCAGCTCAGTCCGCAGCCCGGCCAGCAGTTCGTGCAACTGGCCGCTGTCCATCACCGCGAGCGCATTCAGGCCGTCAGAAATGACAATCTGAGTGTTGAATTCTTCCTGGATCTCCTGACGATACCGATCAATCGATGCTCTTGCATCATCAGACAGATGCTCACCTGATACCGGATGCAGGATATAGTCGGCACGATCAATCGAACGCGTTTTCAGTCGCTTTACATCAGGTACAGTCGCGACAAAAGCATCGTCGAAAGTCATCCAGATTGAGACCTTCGCGTCTTCGTAAATATGCTGAATATGCCGGGCCAGGGCAGGTTGCAGCACGGATGGTTGCTCACCGAAACCTTCGGCAATGAAAACGCCACGCGATCGAATTTCCTCGATTTTAGCCGTAGCTTCAGCCTGAATCTCCCGTTCGGATCGAACATCACTTTTTCGGCGACAATACTGCAGATAGACCCACGTCGGATCCCCGAAGTGTGCAGTGGGCCGCCCGTGCTCGTCGACAACGCCCAGTTCCTGAAAGAACTGCCACATCCGGTCGTTCACTTTGAATCCGAACTTCTCTCGGATATGGACATGATCCTGATATCCTGTTGTCAAATATCCCAGCATGGGGTCAATGCGAGTCGGAAGTGCCATCAGATAGCCGGGATTGGCGGGCATAATCTGATCGATGCACCAGCCAAGATCGTCCAGACTGACGTCCATATGCAGGGTAGAACATACATCAAGGCCGATCATTAACCCGTGCAGTTTGCCCATCACGATGTCTTCCAGACAGCAGCGCACGAGCTGCTCGCGAGATCGAAAAACTTCCGGGCCGATAAATCCGGCGACATCGTTGAGAATCACCCAGGGATTCTGCGTCTTTCCGCTCCGGGCCAATGTGGCCGCGACGGTTTGTGTCAGAGCCCGGGCAAATCCGTATTTGCGGGATTCGTGGACAACCATGTCCACACCATGCCCACTGCCGTTCGTGAAGTCCGCTCCCTGACCGGTTTCAAAATACAGGCTGAAACGTCCCTGACGCGCGGCGGCGTGTTGCTGCATCTTTTCTACGGAAATATCAAACGTCTTATTTGCGGCATCGTTCCCCGCAATACTTTGAAACCACAATGCCGTAAGATCCGGATGTGTGTTTTCGACCTCGGCCTGAACATCAACATGCGCAAGCACGCAATGCGGCAGCACATCCTCGATTCCGAAAGTAGTGAGGACATCTTTCAGGGTCGCTTCGACCGCCGCCACGGATTCGGGAGTGCTCGACACAGGATTTGTGCCCAGCAAAACATCGCCCACACCATAGGCAAAGGCATCGAAGACCTGCCAGCGAATATCGTCGACGTTGTCCGTAGGCGAGTTTGGCTGAACACGGGCTCCCATATAGCCGCGAGCACCGATATTGGATGCTGGTAACGGATTGAAAACTTTCGCACCAATTTGAATCAACTCGGCGTTACTCATCAGTCGGACGACGCACGCAATCACGTCACTGGAAAGCCCGTCACGGATCGCATGAATATCAGACTCACTCTTTTCCAACAGGAACGTCCTGAGTTCACCCAGTGTCAATTCGCCGAGAGTCAGTTGAATTTCGCGGTCAAGTGACGACGTGATCAACTGGTACAGGTCGTCGCGAAACGGAGGATGCTGATCAATTTCGCTGAGTTTCGTGGCAGACAGTAGCTCGCGAGCCAGGCGGCGAGCATTTTCATCGGCAGCGGCAACGCCGATAATTTCATCCCCCTCTTTGAATTCATTGGCAGCGCCCAGCAATTGCCGGTAAAGATCGGAGTCCCATTTTCCGCGGACACGATGAATGTATTCCACGAGGCCTTCGCCGGGTATTGCGACCGCGTTGTTCGTTGCAGCGCGCGCTGCCCGGGACGAGATTCCCAGCCCGGTAATAGTTCCTGTTGCCAGCCCTAGTGCGAGAAATCTTCGGCGATGCAACATGGAGGTAGTCCGTGAAAGGTGCCTTAAGACATACCCCAAAAACGGGGCCAGAACAAGGGTGTGAAGTGCTCGTCGACACGTTTCATGACCCGTTCAGGCCACTTTCT
>JAGQQS010001141.1 GCA_020426105.1 Planctomycetaceae bacterium | reverse complement strand
GGATTTATCTGTCTCGCGGACAACGATCCGGTTTCCGGCGATGCGCAGCACTTCGACCTGCGCACCATGGTCGATATATGCACCATCGCTGACCACATCCACATACAAATCCCCGAACATCGCTTTACCTGTGGGGCGCAGCGTCGACGCCGTGGTGCCGATCATCCCGGTGGTAATCTCCCCGGATGACGTTGTGCGCGAGAGCAGTGTCGGATTCAGTTGTGGTTCGTCGCCATCATTCGCCGCGTATCCGGGCGGCGTCAGAATCAGACGATTGATAAACGGTATCGTTGGGAGGAATCGATTGAACACAACAGCCACAGCGATCACCACCATCAATGCAACGGCCAGCGAACCCAGACTACTCATGGACTGTTCAAAACTCTCGGTCGCTGACATTCCGGAAAATGTATTGCTCGCCATCACGAGCGAAGCCACGGTCAACAGAATTCCGGACACACCAAACACGCCGAATCCTGGGATCACAAAAACTTCGACACCCAGCAATACCATGCCCAGAATGAACAGCAGCAGTTCCAGCGTCCCCGCGGAGCCGCCAAGAAATCGGCTCCAGAAAAACAGCGTAAAGCTCGTGATGGCACCAATCAGGAAGAGCCCCGACGGCAGATGAAGCTCCAGATAAATGCAGATGATTCCGATCGTGATGAGCAGGAATCCGGCGACTCCGGAATTGAGGACGGACACCAGGTTGTCCACCCAGGTTTTTGAAACGGGTCGCAGGTCGGCTGTGGCGGCGATGCCCAGTCGCGTTCGCAACTCTTCAAAGTCGTGGCAGGGGCGTTCGCTCAGGCCCAACTCGTGAGCGCGTGCCGCGGACAGTTGCAGCAACCCACCCTCGCGTAATTCCGGAATGATGGCACCCTGAGCCCATTCTTCCGGTTGAGCGGCAATTTCATCGGCATTCATCCAGGCGACGCGACCGGATTCACGGTGAGTCACTTCAAATACGGGAAGCGAGGAATCAACCATCGCCTGAATCAGCGACACCGAGCGATTCTTGTGTTTCGCAATTGAGGTCACAACCGTCAATAGTCGCTGTTGATCTTCCCGGTTCAGTTCATTCGCAGGCTCAAGCGGCTGGCCCTGATTCATTCTCATTGTTTTAACATCAATCCTTCCGATCGATGCGTCGGGCGCCATAAAAATCCGGTCGCAACTAAGTGCGACCAGCGCAGCAGCCTGCGTGGCAGTCCTGCCAACCCAGGCCACGCTTGTGACTTTGGAAGAATCCAGTTCAGCAATCAGAGTTGCGACCTGCTGCGCGTACTCTTTATCACCGCCGGGTGAGTCAATGTCGTAGATAATCAGGTTCGCGCCATCAGCGATCGCATGCTGCGTTTCACGGTGGATAAAATCGGCGAGCAGTTTGCCAATGACAGCGTTGATTGCAATCACGCGGGGTTCGATTTTCGTTTGCTGACTTCCAGCCTCGCGCATGGATTCCAAAGGCAGTCCCAGCAAGTCAATCACATCATTCCGGTTGGACGGAGTCCCTGCCACCAGGAAGCCGGCCCGCGCTGCTTCCGTGGCATTGAACAATCCGGGTTGTCCTGAGTTTTTGATCCGTTCCGTTTCAGCGATGACCACATTCTGGTTTTGCAGGTCGCGAAGCTCAGATTCGGTGACGAACTGCTGCTGCAGATGCCCTTCGCGATCTTCCCGAGTCACTCTCAGAATTGCGACGGCGGGGTCCATCATGCTCTTCGCAATTGCGCGCGACATGTGAAGATTTCGTCCCCGATCCACCATATCGAGCACAAAATTCTGTTCCACGTCCGACAATGCTGTACCACGCCCGATATCGCCCAGCGCTGCTTCAGGATGCATCAGGATATCGTGACATGCGAGCGCAAGAATCGCATGACTTCCGGTAAGTGTTTTGGGAATCCATGCCACGGTGCGGACGCTCGTCAGCTCCGGCGAGAGCAGCACGCGAGCCAAATCATAAATCTGGCCCTGACGACTTGAGCCGGAACGAATCTCCAACACCAGGATCGCCTGACGATTTTCCCTTACCGCCCTGACCTGCAGTTCCTGGGTCACATTTGTGACACGACTGACGAGGTCGTCATCGACCGGACCACCAACCGTCACAAACTGCCCAAACGGTTTTCGCGGCAATTTCGAATCTGCCTGTTGCTGCGCAGGACCGTCAAATGCCAGTCCGAGCTGCGCGGCAGACAGCGCAGAAGAGATCAGCATGATGACCAGCAGAAACGTTTTACCGGGACGAACAATTCGCATAAAGACCTCATTGGCATCAGTGGCCTGGCACAGAAGTATACCATTATTATTTCGCGGCGACCAAAGCCGACAGGTAATTCGTCGGCAACGCACGATCCCTGGCAAAGGATCTGAAATACCGCGAAATCTGATTCGGCGGGGCCTAAAATCCATTTTCCGGCAGGCGATCCTGTCCGGGAAGCGGCAAAATCACGGTCTTCGTCTTCGGGCACTGCTGTCTTCGAGGCCGATGTGCCGACAAAAAACTGAGTCAACAGTGGAAATCCGGAGCAGCGACAGCGACAATTCATTGAGACTTGATTCGGGGCGGAGGTTCGTTTCTGAATTCGCCAGTGTGGCAGGGCTGCTATGTTTCGACGAAACACAACCAGAATTTGCGGAGCGGTGAGCACACTGCTGCTGTTAGCCCCCGCATTTAGCCAACAGACGCAGCATTCACTTTGCAGTTTGACCGTTCGAAACAGCAGCCTCGAGCAACGACTGATCCGGACTCGCACAGAACAAGAAGCGGTTGCGACGAACATTCTGAACAGTGACGTCAAGGGTCAGCAGACGACAACGACGGAAACGCGTGTGCGGATTCTGCCTGATAGTGCTGGCGTGCGATTCGAGGTCCTGAGTATCGGCGACGTGAGCAGCCAGACCACTGGGGTCAATCCCCAGGCGATGATCGACAGCACCGGGCGGCACCATTTTGAAATCACCAAACCCTTCTGGTTCAATGGTCGGACTTTTCTGACTCAGCCGGGACATGGCACAATCCAGGCATCTCAGGCGCCTCAGCGGGTTGTCAGCGCGGTAGGCGCCACAATGCCATTGCTTCGCCCCCTGTCAGATCGCATCGCCTGGGATCAGGTCAATCGTCGGCAGGCCGAAATCAATCAGGCGGTCGCCGCCGATGTCACACGCACCGTACTTCCAAAAGTAGATCGCATCGTCGATGAAGAGTTTGCGAAACTCGGGCAGCAGATCACCGAAATGCAACTGCAGGTTGAGTCGTTGATTGGCATCCCTGTCAACTGGGTGGCTCGTTCGTCAGAAACGTCG